>WFPU01000210.1 GCA_015487435.1 Sulfurimonas sp. | reverse complement strand
TTTAGATTTGCCTCAATAAACCTACTCATAACATCTGTTCTTAATTTTGTTTTATATTTTGGCAAAATATTACCAACATTTACTACTTTTTTTGGCATATTTATACTACATTGTCCCATCTTACATTCACACATTCCAAAGAAATAATCTCTATCTCCAACATTAAACTGATGCATCATATATTGTTTAGGACGAAATAATACACCTGTAATATTATGTCCAAAATTATGCGCATAAAAAGTGATTTGAATAGAATTTGGTGTACGATTTATTGATTCAACAGTTGCGTCTATAACTTGTTGTGTGTGTGGGATTAGTTTATCTTTTAAGCGAAGGTCTTCATAGGTATATGGGATTAAAAGTGAGAGCTCACTCCAAGATGAGATATTTAATTTTTTAAATTTTTCCTCTACATCTTTTGTAAAACTCATAAGTTTGCCTTTTTAGTTAGTTGAGCCTTCTGAACAATTAGATATTAGATTCTAAATCAAGTTTAGAATGACGGAGTTGTCGTCATTCCAGGCTTGACCTGGAATCTAGCTTAAAATGACGGAGCTGTCGTCATTCCAGGCTTGACCTGGAATCTAGCTTATCTATTTATCAGAAAATTCAGTTATTTTAAAACTATAACCTAAAAACTAAACTATTGTAAAAAATATGTCAAATTGACATATATTACTTAGTTACTATTGCAAAACTTATCTCTAAAATCTCATTATGGTTTTTAATATATTCATTTAAATCTTCTAATTTTAAAGCTTTAATTTTGTCTAACTCTTTTGCTGAAGAACCAAACTCATGCCCACGATAGTACTCTTGAAAAGTGCGCGAAAGTCTTTGACTCATAGTTTCCACTCTTAATGGCTCACTTCCTAGTAAAAACTTTTTAGTTTGTTCTAACTCCTCTTTAGTAACTCCATTTTTTACAAAATCAGCTATAACTTCTTGTACTGTTTTTTTTGCTTCGTCTAAAGATTCTAATTTAGTTTGAAGATATCCACTCATATACGAAGATGATTTATTTACATTAAACCTTGCATAAGCTGAATAAGCAAGCCCTTTTTTAACACGAACCTCTTCCATCAACCTACTTCCAAATCCACCAGCACCTAATATAAAAGCAGCAACGCGTGATTTGTAAATATCATCAGAATCAACTTGCATATTATATGGTGAACCAAAATATAGATAGGCTTGCTCTGTTTCCCTTTTTAATACTATCTCCTTTGGCTTTTGGCGAACATTATAGTTTTTCAAAGGTTCCATACTTCCTTTTGGCATATAAGATATAAGAGTTTGAAGTTTTTGTTTTACATCCTCTATATCTACATCCCCTCCAATAACAACAATAAGCCTAGAGCTAACTAGATGTTGATCTATAAAATTTTGTATATCATCTAATTTTATAGTTTTTATAATTTCTATCGTTCCAGAAGATGGATGTGCTAGTGGCGTACCTTCAAATAAAATACCTTTTAATTCATTACCAGCTACATAATCAAAATTATTTTCTTTAGAGCTTAGTTGACCAACTAATGTAGTTTGCACTTTAGTTAAAGTTTTTTCAGTGATATTTGGATCTTTGAGTAGTGCATCAAAATAACTCAAAGCCTCATCAAACTCTTCACTTAAACATGACATCTCCATCACAAAAGTCTCGCGGCCAGTTGATGCTGAGATATGGATTGCTCTAGCTTCAAGTTGCTCTGCAAATTCTGTTGAACCTAATTTTTTTGTACCCTCACCCATCATTCTAGCGCTAAATTTTGCTAGACCTGAGATTTGTGTATCAGTTATACTGCCAGAGTTTTGAAAGACAAACTGCATATTTACTAGTGGTAATCTTTTATCACTCTCAAAAATTACGGGTACTTCTAAACCATTTGCTTTGATATATTCTATTTGTGCTGCCATTAAAAATTGTCCTAAAATCAGTATTGATATAATTATTTTTTTCATTAAAATCTCTCTAAGATCTCATAAGCTGTATTGCGAACGCACGGAGATTCTCCAACATCACGAATTAGATGAATCATCTCATCTTGTGCCATACTAAAGTTTGCCCCTGCACTACTTACAACGTTCTCTTCCATCATAGTTGAGCCTAAATCATTTGCACCAAATTTCAGAGCTAATTGCCCGATGTATGGACCTTGTGTTACCCATGAACTCTGAATATTTGCTACATTATCAAGGTAAAGACGAGCTACTGCTAAAAGTCTAAGATAACGATTTGACGATGGTTTATCCATATCTGGAATCTCGGCTAAAAGTTCAGTGTTACTTCCCTGAAAACTCCACATAATAAAAGCACGAAAACCACCTGTCTCATCTTGAAGTTTACGAACCATATCAAAATGCTCAATTATATCTTCATCACTCTCAACTGTCCCATACATCATAGTAGCTGTACTCATTATGTCTAAGTTATGAGCTTTTCTATGAATATCTATCCAAACATCACTATCTATCTTTTTAGGTGCAATAATATCACGAACTTTATCACTTAATATCTCAGCTCCAGCTCCAGGGATAGACGCTAAACCTTTAGCTTTTAGTCTCTCTAAAACTTCCTCTACACTTATACGAGAGACCTTAGCTATAAAGTCAATCTCAATAGATGAAAATCCATGAATAGTGATGGTAGGGTATTTGGTATGGATATGCTTTACTAAATCCTCGTACCACTCAATCTTAAGTTTTGGATGGACTCCACCCTGAAACAAGATTTGAGTTCCACCTATTTCTAAAAGTTCATCTATCTTTTCATCTATCTCATCAAATGTTAAAATATAAGCATCCACATCTTTTTCATCTCTGTAAAATGCACAAAACTTACAATTTACCCAACATATATTTGTATAGTTGATGTTTCTATCTACTACAAAAGTTGTAACACCTTTTGGATGTAACTCTTTTTTTCTAGTACTTGCCATCTTGCCTAACTCTATTAAATCAGCGTTTTGTATCAAGTCCAGAGCTTTCTTTTTAGTTAGCCTTTGCATATATAATTATTTTACCCTTCATTTCTTAGATTTATTGTTTTTTTCTTTATAAATTTATACTAAAGAAATATTTAAATAATTGGGCTCTCTGAGCAATTAGCTATTAGATTCTGGATCAAGTCCAGAATGACGTAACTATCGTCATTCCAAGCTTGACTTGGAATCTAATAGATAGTTGCTCAGAGAGTTCAAGTTTTTTTTACAAATTAGAAGTGTCTTTTGAAATAGCATCTAATACACCATTTATAAATTTAGGAGACTGTTCACTTCCAAATGCTTTTGTAATCTCAACTGCTTCATTAATAACTACAGCAGAATCAAGATCACCAAAAAGAATTTCATAACTAGCAAGTCTTAAGGTAGCACGCTCAATACTACCAAGACGCTTAAAATCCCAATCTTTTAAATGTGCAATAATTGCAGCATCACACGCCTCAATATTTTCAAGAACACCCTCATAAAGACTTAATGCAAAATCTTTTTGTTTATTACGAATTTTTTTCTCTTCAAGTATCTCACTTGTATGTTCAGCAATATTCCCATTACCTAAATCATAAGCATAAAGCAGTGAAACTACTGCCATTCTCGCGTGATGTCTAGTTGCCATAATTTATTTTCCTTAGATTTATATTCTGCTTCGTAAGAAGCTAGCTTTAGTCGTCTCAGCGGCGCCAGCGAAGTAAAAGGGACTTTGTTCCTTTTACGGACTTATTAAATGGATTCGTATAAATCTAACATCTCAATAACCGTAGTCATCGCTTCAAAACCTTTATTTCCAGCTTTTGTACCAGCTCTTTCTATTGCTTGCTCGATTGTATCAGTTGTTAAAAGTCCAAAAGAAACAGGTTTTTGATACTTTAAACTCATAGTAGCTATACCCTTAGTCGCTTCAGCAGATACATAATCAAAGTGAGGGGTAGCTCCACGGATAACTGCACCTAGTGCACAAATAGCATCATATTTACCACTTGCAAGTAGTTTATCAACAATCATTGGAAGCTCAAAAGCACCTGGAATTAATACATGTTCAATATCATCCTCTTCTCCACCATGACGGTCAAACGCATCTTTTGCACCCTCAACTAACCTATCAACTATAAAATGATTCCATCTAGTACTAACGATTGCGATTTTTTTACCATTTATTACTTTTAAATTACCTTCTATTAACTTCATTATTTTTCCTTTAACATTAATTTTTTATTTAGATTCCAAATCAAGTTCACAATGACGACAATATAATAAGTTTCGTCATTCCAAACTTGATTTGGAATCTAATCTATATCTTGTATTTTTTTAATTGTTTCTATTAAAGTTTCTAGCATCTCTAATTTAATCATATTTGGTCCATCACTTTTTGAAATAGTTGGGTCAAAATGTGTCTCCATAAAAAACCCATCAACACCAACAGCAGCAGCACCCTTTGCCAAATATGGAACCATTGAGCTATCTCCACCAGTTTTGCCATCTTGTGCGGTTGGCATCTGAACTGAGTGAGTTGCATCAAATATAACTGGTGCAAACTCTCTCATAGTTACTAAGTTTCTCATATCTACAACCATGTTGCCATATCCAAAAGAGTTGCCTCTCTCACATAAAAAGACACCATGCTTTTTAGAGTTCTCATAAGTAGCCTCATTACAACCACGAGTTTGAAGAACTTTTAAAACTGGATAAAGCATTGCAGAGCCACTTAAAAACTGCCCTTTTTTGATATTTATAATTTTATCGGTCTTTGCACATGCTACAAGCAGATCAGTTTGACGACATAAAAAAGCTGGAATTTGTAACATATCTACAACCTCCGCAACTTGTGCTACTTGAGTTGATTCATGTACATCTGTAACTATTTTATAACCAAATTCATCTTTAACTTTTTGTAAAATTCGTAAACCCTCATCAATCCCAAGTCCACGAAAAGATTCCAAAGATGTACGATTAGCCTTGTCAAAACTAGCTTTAAAATAAAAATCTATGGATTCATCTTTATGATATTTTTCTAAAGATGAAGCAATTTTAAAAATATTTTCTTCACTCTCAATAACACAAGGTCCAGTTAATAGCGTCATATATTACCTCTATGAGTGAAAATTTCTTTGATGAGCACTTTTTACAAAGTAAAATGTAGCCAGAAAAGAAAATAATTTTCACTGCTCTTTAAATAAAAAGTGATTATAGCATATTGGTATTAAATTAAGTATTTTTTTAGATCCTGAATGACCGAAGTAATACCATTATGGTACAAGTTCAGGATGATGAATAGGTGGTAAAGCTGTCATTCCAAACTTGATGCCACTGTCATTCCAAACTTGATGCCCTCCGTCATTCCAAACTTGATGCCCTCCGTCATTCCAAACTTGATTTGGAATCTAATTAAAAATAGTCATATCGCATTTAAACTTATTTCTGCTTTGCCACCATAATCCCAGCTATTACTATAAGTCCAATTCCACATAAAGTAAGAAAAGTGGGAAGGGCATCCCCTAATAAAACACCAAGCAAAATTGCAAAAACAATGTTAGTATATGAGACTGCTCCAACTATCCCTGCTTTTGTTTCTCCATAAGCTTTTGTCATATATATTTGTGAAAGTGTCCCTAATAATCCAAGTGCTAC
This sequence comes from Sulfurimonas sp., assembly GCA_015487435.1. Classification (GTDB taxonomy): domain Bacteria; phylum Campylobacterota; class Campylobacteria; order Campylobacterales; family Sulfurimonadaceae; genus Sulfurimonas. The sequence continues at coordinate 18,442 of WFPU01000210.1, read as the reverse complement.
AACATATACCCAAACTATGCCACTTGGCACAACAAACTTACCCATCATAAAATCTAAACTTGAGATATGGATGTACTCTGATAATACAAATAAAATGATAGGTCCAATAGTTCCAGTAATTGTAAAAGATAAAACGATAACACGAGTATCATAATATTTTTTCAATTCACGAACTGAGGTATAAGCTAGGGCTGCTCCAATTCCACTAAATACCCCAAGTAAATCATATTTTGTAAAACCTAAATTTGGTTGTGTGATTAGAAGAATTCCACCAAAACCTATAAAAACTGCCATCCAAGCTTTTAATGATAGTTTTTCTTTTAAAAAAAGCCAAGCAAATATAGCCGTAAAAATAGGAGCAGTTTTAGAAAATGTCACTGCATCACCCAAAGAGATATTTGCTATGTTATAAAAATATGCAAGCAATGCAGTAAAACCCATAAATCCACGAAAAAATAGTAAAAATGGTCTCCCTCCACGCTGAATCATTGGTGTTTTATACACAGCGTAACCTATAGTTAAAACCCCAAAAACATTTCTAAAAAAAACAACTTCAAGCGAAGACATATGCTCTGAAGCAAGTTTCGCAAAAGCACCCATAAAGGCAAAAAGTATTGAAGCTATAAGCATATACTTAACACCACTGTTTATATTTTTAATTCTATTCATAATTGCAATTATACCAATCTATTTACTTCCATAATATATAATTGAACTCTCTGATTAATTATTACCAAAGGTAAACCATGGGAAATTTAATAGTATTAGCAGTAGTTGGATATATACTCTACCTCGTTTTTAAAAGCTATGCACGCTATACAAACTACTCAAAACAAGCATTTAAAAATTTTTCTGTATCACACGAGAGTCTTAGTAGAAGTGATTTAGGGCTTTTTGTTGCCCTTGTCGCAAAAATTGCAAAAGCTGATGGTAAAGTTGATAAACTTGAGGCACAATTAATTGGTTTATTATTTGATGATATTTCTGCTGTATTTCCAGAACCAGAAAAAACTAAAGACATTTTAAAACAAATTTTTGATGAAGAAAAGAACTCTACAAATAACATTCAAGAGATTGCTAACAGTTTAGGTACTGCCATTAAAAGAGACAAAGCAAAACAACAACAATTTATGGGATTTTTAATCCAGTTGGCTTTTGTTGATGGAAGTGTAAGTGAAAATGAAGATGAACTACTTCAAACAATAGCTCAAGCATTCCAATTTGATCCTAATACCTACCATGCGATATTTGAGAAATTTGAAAAGATGATGCAAAACATCAAACCTCAAGCAAATATAGACGATGCCTATAAACTTTTAGGTGTAAATAAAGATGATGATATGGGTGTAATTAAAAAAGCATATAAGAAATTAATTCGCCAATATCATCCTGATATCATCAAGTCTCAAGGAAAAAGTGAGGAATATATGCAAGAAGCAACTGCAAAAACTCAAGAGATAAATCAAGCATATGAGATGATAAAAGAGTATAAAAAGTAATACCCTTGTGATACAAGTCTAAAGTAACGGAACTTTCGTTATTCTAAACTAGACTCTAGGTGACCGAAGTAATGCCCTTGTGGTACAAGCCTAGAGTGACGGAACTTTCGTCATTCTAAACTTGATTTAGAATCTTGCTCGTCTAAGAGATTTACACTACTTTTGAGTAAATCTTTTTCTTCTCCGGCTAAATATTATTTCATAATATTTGCTCGTCTAAGAGATTTACACTACTTCCCAAAAAAACTCTATCCATTCTTCAGCCTCGTTTATCCAAAAATCAGGCTCATAAATGGAAGTTTTTTTATAAAAAAGAGCTGCACTTTTAAATTTAATACCTTTATTTCTACTCTCTAAAGATTCCATAACAGCTTTAAAGGTATCGCCACTATCAGCTATATCATCAACAACTAACACTCGTTTTACATCTTTAAATTCACAATTGTTAAAGATTTTAATACTATCTCTCTTTTGTGTTTTATCATAAAGTTCTGTACGCAAACTCTGTACATCTCGAACATCTAAACCCTCAGCCATAACATGTACAATTGTGAGTCCACCACGAGCAATAGCTACTATTGCGTTCGGATTATACTCTTTTACTTTATTAATCAACTCATTCGTATCTTGTCTAAAATTTTCATAACTATAATATTTCATAGATAAAATTATACCAATCAAGTGTTATTTAAAGCTTTTAAGATAAAATTTTATTATAAGAATTCAAGGAAGAGAAGGAAGAGCATGTATAAGCATATTTTAACCGCAATAATTATTACTCTTTTTATAGGATGTTCAGCTCCTTCGCCAGAAAAACTACCAACTTGGTACACATCTCCACCACAAGATTTACAATATTTTTATGCAACTGGTTCAGGAATAAACCATATAAATGCTAAAAATAACGCGATTTCAAACTTAAGAACAACCCTTAACTATAACCTAGATAAAGCTTTTTTGGATAAAACCACTAAGTTAAAAATAGCACAAAATCAAGATATAAAACTAATACTGTTAGAGAATGAAAAATTTGCAAACACTATTACTATGAGAGGGCTAAAAATTGACAAAACAGATATCTTTAAAAAAGAGCATCTAGTTTTAATTAAATTATCTAGAAATTTAGTTTTTGATTATGCAAGTAAATTATCCACTAAAAAATTTGAAATTTCTAAAGCAAGATATGAAAGTTATAAAGATAATATTGCTATAAAAAAATATACCTTTCTTTTAGATGAGATGCCTGATTATTATAGTTTAGCATCACTTCTTGAAGCAAAAATACTGTCATTTAATACTTATGATTTTAATGAGGAAGTTCTCTATTTGGATGAAATAAGAAGTGAATTTTTAAAATTAAAACAGAGCATTAGTTTTTATATTTTAAGTGATGTTAACTCAAAAATCTATGTCTCAGCTGTAAAAGATGCAATTATTGCTAGTGGATTAACTATTAGCTCACAACCAATAGGTGACAACTCTTTAAACATTTTTATCACATCTAAAACAATTAATTCACAAGATTATACTTTTAATAAATCTAAAACACTAGTTAAATATAGAACTTATAATCAAGATAAAAAAGAAGTTGCTTTTAGGCAACACACTTTCATAGGTAAATCTAGGGTATCTTATATAGATGCTAAAAATCAATCAGCTGTATATCAAAAAAATAAAATTAAAAAACTTGGTGTATATAATTTTATTGGTTTTAATCAATAAAGCTCTTTGAAGAATTAGCTATTAGATTCTGGATCAAGTCCAGAATGACGAAACTATCATCACATTAAACTTGATTTAAAGTGACGCTTACTTCGTCATTCCAAGCTTGACTTGGAATCTAACTTATAACTAATCAAAGATCTCAATAACAATTACTTAAGATTATAAGGGTATAATTTTCATATATTATATTTAAGGAAGTTAATTATGATCAAGACTATTAGTTCAATTGCTTTAGCAGGTTTACTAGCTTTTACAATTACAGGATGTAGTGACAAAGAACCAAAAGCTGATCCGAAAGCTGATTTTCGCTGTAAACAAGAAAATGTTCTTGCTCCAAAATGGACCTGTATACCTATGGTTGAGGGTGCATATGCTGGTGTTGGTGTAGCTAAAAAAAGTGCTGCAGGAATGGGTCATATGAGAAAAGTTGCAGCTGCTAATGGTCGTTCAGACTTAGCTCAACAGATAGAATCTCAAGTAAAAGACAAAGTTGAGACTTTTACTCGCACAACGGGTAATGGTAACAATGAAACTGTAGACCAAGTTACAACTGCTGTTTCTAAACAACTTGCAAAAATTGATCTAAAAGGTTCAAAAGGTGTTGATGTTTGGACATCTCCATCAGGTTCACTTTATATGCTTGTGACTGTTCCAGCATCTAGTGTAAATAAAACTGTTAAAGACTCTGTTAAGACTAGTTTTAAAAATGACAATGCTTTATGGCAAATGTTTCAATCTCAAAATGCTTTAGAAAAACTTGACAAAGAGTTTCCTTCAGACTAACCTTATAGTTACTCCCATTTAGGGAGTAATATTCTTCATATGTTCAAATCATAAGTACCATTGATTTTTTCTGAGCTTCCGTGAATATTTTATAAAAAATATTCCATACGCTCAAATCAATGGCATTTTTAGATATAATTTCAAAATATATTAATCTTTCGCACTTCTATATTATTAATTTCTCAAGGTATCCTATGAAAAAAATTGCCATTATTGGTCGTCCAAATGTTGGAAAAAGCTCACTATTTAACCGTTTGATAAAAAAAAGAGATGCAATTACATCTGACTTAGCTGGAACAACGCGTGATGTCAAAAGAAGAGAGGTTGTAATAAATAATAAACAAGCTCTTTTACTCGACACTGGTGGATTAGATAAAGGTTGTGAGCTGTTTGATAAAATTAAAGAGATGTCATTAAAAGCTGCTTACAAAGCCGACATAATTCTTTATATGGTTGATGGAAAAGGTCTTCCTGAAGATGAGGATAAAAAACTTTTTTATGAACTTCAAACTCTTGGTAAAAATGTAGCCCTTGTTGTAAATAAAATAGATAACGACAAGATGAAAGAGAAACTTTGGGAGTTTTATGAGTTTGGAACTGATGCTATTTTTGGCATATCTGTAGCTCATAATCGTGGAACAGTTGATTTACTTGATTGGGTCTATAAACAAATTCCAGATGAAGATATTATTAAAGAAAATGACGATGAAGAGATAGAGATAATAGCTCCAGAAATAGATGATATGAATGATGAAGATTTCTTTAATGAAATTAAAGATGAAGAAGATGATGGTTATTTTAACCAAGCTATGTTTTTAGATGAAGAAGCAGTTATTGATGATTCTATTTTTGCTCAAAATGACAAAATAAAAGAGTTTAATGAAGACGATATTAATCATATAAAAATTGCAATTATTGGTCGTACAAATGTTGGAAAAAGCTCACTTTTAAATGCATTACTTGGAGAAGAGCGCTCGGTAGTTAGTTCTGTAGCTGGAACAACTATAGACCCAATCGATGAGACAATAAACTACCAAGACAAACAACTTACATTTGTAGATACAGCTGGTCTTCGTCGTCGTGGAAAAATACTTGGAATTGAAAAATATGCTCTAATGCGAACAAAAGAAATGCTAGAAAATTCAAATATGGCACTTGTTGTTCTCGATGCAAGTGAACCATTTTTAGATTTAGATGAAAAGATAGCTGGTTTGGTTGATGAAAATAGACTTGCATGTATCATAGTATTAAACAAATGGGATATTGCAGATAGGAAAGAACATGATAAAATTATCTTAGAAGTTCGTGATAGATTTAAGTTTTTATCTTATGCCCCTATTATCACTCTGTCCGCAAAATCACACCAAAGAGTTGATAAACTTCACGACATGATTTTAGAGATAAACGATAACTACTCTCAGCGTATCACAACATCTCAGCTAAATGCTGTAATGGATAAAGCTCTTCAACGCCATCAACTTCCAACTATGCATGGTCAAGTTATACGCATATACTATACTACTCAGTATGAAACTCGTCCACCAAAGATAGCTATTATTATGAACAAACCAAAAGGTCTTCATTTTACTTATAGAAGGTATCTTACTAATAAACTAAGAGAAGCTTTTAATTTTACGGGGACTCCACTACTCTTTAAAGCTAAAAAGAGGGGGGAGAAGTAGACTCTTAACTTGCTCACAATGGGTATGTCTACATGTATGAATTCCCAAGTACAACTTGGGAACTAGAAAATCTACACCCCTATAGGCATGCAGATTTGAATGTTTTATTGTTCCAAAGCTTTTAAAGTATCATATACACTACTAGAAAGTTGATACTGAGCACATGTATACTCATTATCATAAGTTTGTCCAGCTAAATAATCTAATATTTGATAAGAAGTATCATCAAATCTATATGCTGTACAACCATCTTTATCATAGGTGGGTATATCTGTAATATAATCCCATCCTTGAAGTGGACATTGTCCATTTGAATCACGAGGTATGCGTATTTTACTATCGTTCGTAACTAGTTCCTCTTTTAATACACCACTACTATTTATCACTCTTGAACCATAAATACCTACTTCAAGTTCCGTATCACTTCTTGATGGACACATATATGCAATGAATCTAAAGTATTTGTATGTAGCACAAATGTTTTGATCTAAAAGATTTACTGCATTAGTTATATCTGAATTGATTTTCATTCTTGTTTCAAAAGTACCAGAATTAAGATATGAATCTACAAATGTATGCCCAAATCCACCTGCATTGCCAGGAAAACTATTTTTGATAAGAGCTATAGTATAGTCCAACACTATTGTAGTGTATGGGGCACCTAATGAGTAATTGCCAGTTACATTATTTGCTGGAGTTGCTACAGAAATCATTTTAAACTTCTTTTTTTCTTCATCTGTTAATAAGGTATACATTTTATTACCAAACAGATTTCCTTGCGAGTGTGCTACTAGAAGTACATTGTGTCGAGCATCTAAACTATAGTCTCTATAGTTTTTAATCATTGTAGCTACATCAAGATTGTATGTAGCTATAATATTTCTAATTCTTTCTCTAAAAGCTTCTTCATCTGGATTAGTATTATCTACTCCATCTAAGGCATTTGCAACAAATGAAAAATAAAGCTCACTAATTTGCCCACTCTCATATAGTTGCCAATATGTTTCAATCATATCATTGATTTTTCCATGAGGTTCATTATGTGCATATTTAAAACTATAAGTCTCCCCATCATCAGCTACAAGAAAGTGTATTCGATTATTTATTTGCATAAACTGTTTTAATTTCAGCATAGATGCTTCAGCTTGTTTTGAATTATTCCAAACACCATTTCCATAGTAAACATCAAGTTTACAAGAGTCAGTGTTTGCAAAAAGTGTTAAGCTAAAAAGTAATATTAGTAATGTTTTTTTCATAATCTTCTCTCCTACAGTTCATCAATGCTGATTTCACATTGAGTTTTAGTTTTTAGTGTCGGTGTTGAACTAAATACTCTGCCTGCTAAGGTACTATCATACTGCCAATAGGTTTTTAGTCTTTCTTTAGTGTTGAATGATTTATCTTGTAATATTCTGCTAAATTTCATCATTCCATCATCAAATGGCAAACTTTTAGAGTGGCTATACCAGGCCCAACAATCTAAAGCAGCTTTCATTACATCATGCACTTTGTCATATGCATTAGTAGGGTCTATCATTGCCATCTGATTAGCTTTTGCCTCCTGCATAGCAATAACCTGCTCAATCTTTTCATATCCGTTATATATCTCCATCTCTAAAAATATCCATCTCTCTACGTCGTCTCTAACTCCATTGTTGTTTGAATCTATTCCAAGCAGAGTAGAGTTGTTGATTGTTGGGTCTGGTTCAGGTGGGAGTTTATAGCCGTTTATTTCTTTGTAAACTGTGAGTGAAATTTCTGCTGTTGTTTGATTGTTAAACTTCGCTTGTAGTGTTGTAGTTCCTTCTTTTATTGGAGTGATTATATTTTTATCTATCGAAATGATGTTTGGATTACTTATTATCCACTCTATACTGTTTGTTATATCTATGCTTGTATTATCATCATACTTAGCGTTTACACTTATGGTAGTTGTGTTATCTTCATTTAGTTGTATGTTTGATTTACTAAGGCTTATTCTTACTATTTTAGGTTTGTTGTCATCTACACTAAAAGAGTATTTTATTGGTTTAGTTTTTACTCTACTTGCATATCTATAGAGTCTACACTCTTTTACATCATCATAAAAGTATGAACAGAATCTTTTAGCAAATCTTTTAAATCTTGTATTTGGTGTATAGTCTTGAAGATTTATCTTTTTTACTTTAACTCTATACTCTCCACTCCCTAACTCTTCATTTGGAGTAAAGATAAGAGTGTTTGCATTTTTTATACTTACCTTTCCTTTTATCTTTTTATGATTAACATTTGTAAGAACTATTGCTCTTTTGTGAAGAGAGTGTTTAGATATATTAAGGTCATATTGCACTTCTATTGATGTATCAGCTGATATTTCTTGTGCTGATGGCTCAGGAGAAAGAGAGATTAAGTGTTTTTGAGAGAGTCCTGTTTGTGCTTGAAGAGTAAGTGAAAAGAGAAAGAGTAATGATAATTTTTTTATTAAATTTAACATTATAAAGCCTTTTTAGTTAAGTTATTGTTTGATATGGTAGCATAAATGATTATTTAATTTTTTGTTACAACTAGAAAATTATATTAGGAGGGTAGTGTTACTTTTTGTAGCACTAATAGTATTACCCAAAAATAAAAAAGCTATTGACAATTATATCATTAAATGTGAGAAATAAGTTTTCAAAATTTTTATATATTTAGTTTTAATTTCCCAGTAGCATAATTATGAACTAGTGCTTGAATGATATTTTGATATGACATAGCAATATCATTTATTCTTTGTTTTATAAATTCTAAATCAGAACGCTTTATGTTAACTCACTTGTATGAATTTACAAGTAAAACTTGGGAACTAGTTTAAGTATTTTTTGGTGTCTGTTTTATCACTCTATAAATCACAAAAGCACCAATTGCTAAAGTTATAAAAGTAAAAGCTAAAGAAAATGTTTTAGTAATCACATATCCTACAATTAGTAAAGATAATACAGTTGGCACTTCATTATAAGCTCTAAAAAAGTTTCCACTTTTAGAATAATTATCTTTTTCAAGCTGAACTCTATAATGCTCCAAAGAGAATGAATATGCCGTTAGCACAATAACTACTAAGATTTTAGCATGCATCCAACCATCACTTTGTAATAAATCTGGTCTAAGATATAACATCAAAATCCCACTAATAATAGTCGCCCACATTGCAGGGAGACCTATATATTTGTACATCTTGTATTCTTGAATCTTTACAACTTTAACAAAATCTGGTTTATCTTTATGCTCAGTATGGTATACATACAATCTTGGTTGATAAAAAAGCATCGCCATCCATGATAAAACCGCCATTATATGAAAAGTAACAATCCATAAATAATAATCCATATAAATACTTTTACTAAAAAACTAAGAGTCTATTGTTTCTAAATCTTTAATAGATACAGCTTTGTGAGAAACAATTTTATCGTGTAGTCTACGAAGAGCTTTTGTAGCACGGTCAATCGCCAAATCTATAGCTGCATCTAAATTATTATCACTTTGAGAGATAACTATTGGTTGTGCATGAGCAATACGAATATCAAATTCTATCGATACTCTTTTTTTTTCTGCTTTTAAGTGTACATTTACTGAGGTAATATCTAGTGAATATTTTGTAAAACAATCAATTGCTGATTGAATATGTGCTCTTGTGCTAGCCTGAAGTGTAATATCTTTTGCTTGAATTTGAACATTCATTATAAATCCTTTATAAAAATCCCTCCAAAGAATAAATTTTACTTGTAAAATCTAACCCAAAAGGAATATAGTTTTTGATATAACGAGTAATCTTGCCACTCTTTATCAATTAAATGATAACACTTTTAGCATTTACTTTTTAGTAGTTTTGATATAATGTCAAAAAAAATTATATTATTTAGTTTATGGAGTTATAAAAAATGAAAGTATTAACAGGTATTCAGCCATCAGGAGATTTACATATTGGGAACTATTTTGGTTCTATTAAACAGATGGTAGAAGCTCAAAAAACAAGTGATACTTTTGCTTTTATCGCAAACTATCATGCAATGACATCTGTATCAGATGGTAAAAGATTAAGTGAACTTACAATGCAATGTGCTACTGATTTTTTGGCTTTAGGAATTGATCCTGATAAATCAACTTTTTGGGTTCAATCAGATGTAAAAGAAGTTTTAGAACTTTACTGGATTCTTTCATCATTTACCCCTATGGGGCTTTTAGAGCGTGCTCATAGCTATAAAGATAAAACTGCTCGTGGAATTGCTTCAAACCATTCACTTTTTTCTTATCCTGTTTTAATGGCAGCAGATATTTTACTTTTTGGCTCAGAAATTGTACCTGTTGGAAAAGATCAAATTCAACATGTTGAGATTGCTCGCGATATTGCAACTAAATTTAATAATCAATATGGCGATATTTTAACTATTCCAGAGTTTCGTATTCAAGAAGAGGTTCAAACAGTCCCAGGAATAGATGGACAAAAGATGTCCAAAAGTTACGGAAATATTGTTAATATTTTCGGTGAAGAGAAAAAACAACTCAAAACAATCAAAAAAATTGTTACCGAAAATGTAGCGATGGAGTCACCAAAAGAGTATGAAAACTGTAATGTTTACAATATGGCAAAACTATTTTTAGAGGGTGATAACCTCAAAGAACTTCAAGATAGATATAAACGAGGTGGAGAGGGTCACGGTCACTTTAAAATTTATCTTAGTGAAGTTATGTGGGAATACTTTAGAGAGTTTAGAGATAAACGTGAATATTATAAAAAAAATCAAGACAAAGTAAGAGAAATTTTAAAAATTGGAGCGAATAAAGCACGAAAACTTGCAATTCCAACTATTGAAAAAATAAAAGTAGCTACTGGTATTAAATATTAAAACTGTTTAATTGAGACTTATGATTAATTACAAGTTAAATTCCAAGTGACCGAAGTAATGCTCTTGTAATACAAGCTTATATAACGATAATTCCGTCATTCTGGACTTGATCCAGAATCTTATAACTAATTGTTCAGAGAGTTCAATTATTTAATCCAAATTAAGATAAAATTATTAATTTGCTGTTATAATGTTATTTTTAAATTATAACGGAGAATAATATGCGTATTTTTTTAATAATTACATTATTAATATTTAACTTGAATGCTAAATCTTTCTTTAGCAATGATGAACAAGCCGAGAACTCACAATATATTGGAGCACTCAAAGATCTACTAATCTCAACACAAAAAACTAGAGGTTTGACTAATAGCTACCTAAATGGAAACATCGAAGCTATGCTATTAACTTATGGGCATAGAGATGAGATGAAAGAGGCTATCTCAGAGATGGAGGCAATGCCTTTAGCAGCTGACCCTATTATCCATGAAAGAGCTTCTGCAATATCCAATGCACTTATAAAACTTAACCGTAAAGCTTTCAAAAAAAGTCCAGATGTTGTTTTTGACGAATATACAGAGCAGATACAGCAAATTCTTATGCTTGCTCAAACTGTATCAAAGCGTGGAGCAAAAAACTTAAATCCGCTAGGTAAAGAATTATTAGATGTAATGATGCAAATAAATCTGCCACTTTGTGAGTATACAGGTCAACTTCGAGGTCTAGGAGCAGGAATTGCAGCTAAGGGTAAAATTACACAAGATCAAAAAACTAAAATACTTGTAATGATGAATAAAATCACAAAACTAACCAACAAGCTTACAAGCACTATAAAAGAGATCTCTACAAATAACAGAGCTGATTGCAATAAGCTTATAGACAAAAAACTAAGTTCAATTACGAAAAAAGTTTCTGATTATTTAAAACTAACGAAAAAAGAACTTCTTAAAAGTGATAATATCACTTATGATTCGGATGAGTATTTTGAAAAAGGGACTGACTTGATTTCATTATATATTGATGTTTTTGATATGAATAATAAATCTATGTTAAAAAATTCACAAGGTTGGTTTTAAGATAAGCTATTTTTGCTTATCTAACCAAACCATAAGACCCTTTTGAGCGTGAAGTCTATTTTCAGCTTCATTAAAAATAATATTTGCATGTTTGTCAAAAGTCTCTTCACTAACTTCTAAACCTCTATATGCTGGTAAGCAGTGTAAGAGCTTAGCATTTTTTTCAGCTAAGGTCATCATCTCCTCATCAACCATAAAACCTTGAAATATTTTAATACGCTCTTCTTTTTCTTCCTCTTGTCCCATTGAAGTCCAAGTATCAGTTATCACAACACTAGCACCGTTAACTGCAACTTTTGGATCATTTGTAACTATGATTTTAGCATCACTCTCTTTTGCTAATGCGAGTGCATCATCTAAGATTTTACTATCAACTTCATAACTTTTAGGTGTAGCAATTCGTAACTCAAACCCAAGTTTAGCAGCAAGCATCATCCAAGAGTGTGTCATGTTATTTCCATCACCAATATATGCAGCAACTATATTTTTATCGGCATTATGTTCAACTAATGTCATATAATCAGCCAATAACTGAACAGGATGAAAAGAGTCTGTAAGGCCGTTGATAACAGGGACACTAGAGTTTAAAGCAAACTCTTCTATCATAGAGTGTTTAAAAGTTCTAATCATTACCATATCACACATACTAGATATTACTCTAGCTGTATCTTTTATTAGCTCGCCGCGCCCAAGATGGATATCGCGATTTGAAAGAAATAGAGCGTGACCACCAAGTTGAAACATACCAGCTTCAAAACTAACTCTTGTTCTTGTTGAACTTTTTTCAAATATCATACCAAGAGTTTGCATATCAAGTTCTTTTTCATAAACTTTGTTTTTGAGATTATTTTTGATACGAAGTCCTGTATCTATAATCTCTAAAATCTCATCTTTAGTAAAATCTTTTAATGTTAAAAAATGTCTCAACTCATATCCTTGCAAACTATGCTTTTGTTAGACTTCTTGTATAATATAGATCCTAAATCAAGTTTAGGATGACAAAAGTTCATATAACTTGTCATTCCAAACTTGATTTGGAATCTGATCTATTAGATTATGCAAAAAAACTATTTTAAAAAAGCCATAATTATACCAAAATTTTATTTTTTTAGCATTTCACACACTTCTTTAGCATGATAAGAGATAATTATATCTGCGCCAGCACGTTTAAAACTTATCATTGTCTCCATTACAACTCTATCATAATCGATTAAGTCATTTGCACCCGCCATCTTTAACATTGCATATTCACCACTTACATTATAAACAGCCATCGGTAAAGAAGTTGCATCTTTTATCTCACGAACAATATCAAGGTATGCAAGGACTGGTTTTACCATTAATATATCTGCACCTTGCAACTCATCTGATATAGACTCTGCTATAGCTTCACGACGATTTGCTGGATCCATTTGGTAAGACGCACGATCTCCAAAACTTGGAGTAGATTCTGCTACATCACGAAATGGTCCATAATATCCACTTGCAAATTTAGTTGAGTATGACATAATTGGTAAATTTTCATACCCTGCCCCATCTAAGGCTTCACGAAGAGTTACTATAATACCATCCATCATCCCTGATGGTGCTATCATATCTACACCAGCTTTTGCGTGGATAATTGCTTGTTGTGCAGATATCTCTAAAGTTGCATCATTATTTACAGTTTCATTTTCATCAATAATTCCACAATGCCCATGGTCTGTATATTCACAAAAACACAAATCAGTAACTACAAACATATCTGGATATGCTTTTTTAACTTCTCTCACTGCATTTGCAATAATTCCATGCTCACAAAGAGAGTCCGAACCAATAGAATCTTTTACATCAGGGATACCAAATAAAATTATAGAGTTTAGTCCAAGTTTGGTTATTTTACCACACTCTTTTAAAATCTCATCTAAAGACATTTGATATACACCAGGCATCGATACCACTTCTGTTTTTATACCCTTACCACTTCTTACAAATAGTGGATATATAAAATCATCTGCACTTATATTTGTTTCTCTCACTAAATTGCGTAAAGTTGGGTTTATTCTCGTTCTTCTAAATCTATCAAACATGATTAAGTCCTAAATTTGAAAATTTTGCTATAATTTTTTTTTAAAAAAATATTTTACCGTTTTTAACTTTGGATAGGCATTAATGAATACAGAAATATCGCAAGAAGCAAATTTACCATCAAAATTTGGGAAGTTTAAAGTAAAAGCTTTTAAAGAGGGAAATAAAGAACACCTCGTAATTTACACTAATAATATGAGCGAAATTCCAACTGTTAGAGTACACTCTGAATGTTTAACAGGTGATGCCATAGGCTCTCTTAAATGTGATTGTCGTGATCAGTTAGAATATGCTTTAGAATTAGCAAATAAAACAGATGGAATGGTTATTTATCTTCGTCAGGAGGGTCGAAACATTGGGCTTTTAAACAAAATAAATGCGTATGCACTTCAAGATGGTGGACTAGATACTATTGAGGCAAATCATCAGCTAGGTTTTGGAGCTGATGAGCGAACATACGAAATAGTTACAGAGATATTACACCATTTTAACATCCGAAAAATAAAACTTTTAACAAATAATCCAGATAAAGTAAATGCGATTAGCGATATAGAGATAGTTGAGAGAATTCCAATAATTATGCATTCAAATATTCATAACAAAGAGTATTTAGATGTTAAAAAAGAAAAAATGGGACATATTTTATAAAAATCAATCTGTATCTCTACAGATTGATTAAAAACTTACTGTTTCTTTTTCCTTTCCCCATTCTTTAAAGGTTTAGTAAACTTCAAATACAATAACGGTAATACAATTAAAGTTAATAATGTTGAGCTTATTAAACCGTTTATTACAACAATTGCTAAAGGTTTTTGAATCTCTGATCCTGGTCCTGTTGCAAACAGAAGTGGTAGTAATCCAAAAGCGGCTATAGCTGCTGTCATAAGAACTGGGCGGAATCTTTTCATCGCTCCAATTTTTACTGCATCTATAACTTCATATCCATTTTTAATAAGATAATTAAAATAATTAACTATAACAACACCATTAAGTACCGCTATACCTAGAAGTGCTATAAAACCTACTGAGGCAGGAACTGAGATGTATTGTCCACTAAAGTATAAACCTGCAAATCCTCCAATTAGAGCCAATGGAACATTTATCATAACAAGTGTCGCTTGTGTGATAGAGTTAAATGATACAAACAGAAGTATAAATATTAAAAATAGTGCGATAGGCACAATAATCATTAGTTTTTCAGCTGCCCTTTGTTGATTTTCAAATTCTCCACCATATGTTACATAATAACCAGCTGGCATCTTAACTTTCTTAGCAATCTTTTCTTTTGCTTCTTCAACAAAACTAACTAAATCTCGTCCCTCTACATTACTTTGTACAACAGTTTTACGATAACCATTTTCATGCTCAATTTGTACAGGTCCAGTAGTCCTTTTAAATGTTACAAAATTAGATAAAGGGACACTTGATCCATCTTCTAAAACATAATAAAGACTTTGAAGTGAGCTTAAAGATTTGTTAAATATATCTTCACCTTTAAGCATCATATTTATACGGCGCATCCCCTCTTGGACTATACCTACCTCAACACCCGTAATCATAGTTTTCATAAAAGCAGCAATTTCAAGCTCATTTAACCCATAAAAACCCAACTCTTGTTGGTTAAAACTAAGCTCAAAGTACTCAATACCTTCATTACTTTTTTTATATACATCACTGTTACCAGGAATCTCTTCTAAGATACTTTTTATATCTGCTGCTATTCGCTCAAGCTCATAATGACTCTCACCAAATATATCAATAGCTAAATCACCACGAACACCAGTTAACATCTCAGATACACGCATCTCTATTGGTTGAGTAAAAACATACTCAATCCCTACTAAACTATCAAGAGAGATTCTAATCTCATTTATTACCCACTCTTTTGATTTAACACGCCATTCACTCTCAGGCTTTAGTATAAAAAATGTATCTGTATCATTTAAACTCATTGGGTCTAGTCCCAACTCATCTGTACCTGTACGAGCGATAATTGCTTTAATCTCTGGAACATCATGCATAAGTTTAGTTTGAATTTTGTTATTTAAATCTACACTCTCTTGTAGTGAGATTGATGGTAAAGACTCTATCATTGCTATTAATGTGCCCTCATCCATTGTTGGCATAAAAGCTTTACCAGTTTTTGAAGCAAGATAAAGTGAAGAAGCAAAAAGAAGTACTACTGTTACAAATACTGCTGTAGTATGCTTGATAGCAAAATCCAAACTTGGTTTGTATATTTTTAGTAAATTTAAAATCAACCATGATTCTTTATCTTCTCGTTTTTTCATAATATAAGAACTTAAAACTGGAATAAGCGTTAAAGCTAAGATAAGTGAACTAAATAAAGCAAACACTATACTTAAAGCTACAGGTTTAAATAACTTACCCTCTAATCCCTCAAGAGTTAACAATGGCATAAATACAATGATGATAATTAAAACACCAGTTACAATAGATGGTGCCATCTCAATTGCTGCTTTATAAATTATTTGATTTTTACTCTTGTGTTTATTTTTTTCATTCCCAAGTTCAGCTGTAATATGCTCAACCATTACAACGGCGGAATCGACCAATATTCCCACCGCAATAGCCAAACCTCCAAGGCTCATTAAGTTGGCACTAAGCCCAAAATAACTCATAGCGATAAAACTCATAAGTAAAGCAAATGGTAAAATAAGTGCAACACTTAATGCAGAAGCAAAATTTCCAAGCATCAATAAAAGTATAATTATGATGAGGATACTTGCTTCTAAAAGAGCATTTTTAACACTACTAGTTGCAAGATTTACAAGGTCCGAGCGATCATAAAAAATATCAATAGTAGTACCCTTTGGAAGCATACTTTGCATTTTAGATATTTCATCTTTTACTTGATTTAATACCTCTTCAGTATTACTTCCCTTTAATCCAAGAACTAAACCTTGGACTACTTCTCCCTTTCCATTTTTTGTAGAAAATCCAGCTCTTGTTAAATGACCAATATGAACATCAGCCACATCGCCGATAGTGATAACTTTTGAGTTTATAAAACTAACACTTAGTTTTTTAATATCTTCTATATTGTTAACCCTACCTGCACTACGAACAAGAATCCCCTCAACTCCTTGAGTTACTCGCCCTGCTCCATCATTTAAGTTATTTTTTTGAAGTGCATCTGTAATTTTATTTAAACTTATTCCATAAGTACGCATAGCTTCTAAATTTGGTATTACTTCATAAGTTTTAACCTTACCACCAAGAGCGTTTACTTCTGCAACTCCACTAACAGAACGAATTTTTGGAGATATTACCCAGTCAAGTAAAGAGCGTTTTTCTATTAAATCTAAACTATCCGATTCTACTGTAAACATTAAAATTTCACTCAAAGGTGTACTAATAGGAGCTAATCCACCCTCTAAATTTGCAGGCAACTCATCCATAATCGAGTTGAGCCGCTCATTAACTTGTTGACGAGCCCAATAAATATCAGTACCCTCTTCAAAATCAATAGCAATATCACAAATACCATACTTAGAAGTTGAACGCATCATAGTTTTTTTAGCGATACCAAGCATTCCCATCTCGATAGGAATAACTATGCGTGATTCAACCTCATCAGGGGTCATTCCACTTGATTTCATAATGATTTTTACTTGTGTTGGCGATATATCAGGAAAAGCATCAACAGGAAGACTGTTATATGATTTTACACCAAACCCCAATATGACGAGAGCTAACAGTAAAACAAAAAGACGCTGCGAAAGCGTAAATGCAATTAATTTATTCATTATTCTTCCTGATTAAGCATATTTCTAAGTACGCTTGTGCTACTAATTACGATAGAGCCATTAAGTGCATCATCATAAGCTAAGTAAGAAAATTTAGAATCTTCAGAAATTACATTTACCTCTTGTGCCATGTACTTATTTCCATTTTTTATAAACACTACACTTCTACTACCATCTTGAACAACTGCTTTTTTATTGATAATAAATGCTTTTTCTTTAATGCTAAATTTTACTTTTTGTCTTAGCCCTGGTAATAGTTCTGATGTTTGAGCTAAAGAAAAACGAACATATCTAGTCTGATTACGAGGATTTATAACGGGAGATATATCCAATACTTTAGAATCTATGTTTTTTTCATTTATGGTAATAATAATTTTTTGAGAAGCTTTTAATTTATTTGTAATGTTTTGAGGTAAATCACTCTCTAACCAGTTATCTCCATCAACTTTTATTACAAAAAGAGCACTTGATGGAGATACACTTTTACCCGGTTGAATATTAACTTCAATTAATGTTCCATTTACTGGGGAAAGTAGTTGCATATTTGGTAAAATCACTAAATCTTTATAGAGCTTCTCTATTATCTCATCACTAGCGCCATATGCTTTAAGCAATGTTTTTGATGCTGAAAGTTTTATCTTATTTATTTTTACCTCTGCATCTGCGGCAACACACTCTTTTTGAGCGATAATTTCTTCTTTACAAAGTTTTTCTTTTCTCAAAGCTAAATTTTCATAATGCATAAGTTCTATAGTATCGGCTATAGCTTTTCTTTGTGCTTCAATCCATTCTGGAGCAGTTAAAAGTGCTAATGATTCACCTTTTTTTATTTTTTCATAATTCACTTTGTTTAGTTTGATTGTTTGGGCTTCGTAAGGTACTGAAAGTGTATATAGAAGTTTTGGTGGGATTGTTACTTTCATCATGTATTCGCCCAAAGAAATATGAGAAACCTCTTTAGCATAAGCTGTTTTAATC
>WFPU01000209.1 GCA_015487435.1 Sulfurimonas sp. | reverse complement strand
TGATACGAAAGTTCTGCAAATCGCTATTCATCGAGACGAAGGATACATTGATGACGAGGGAAAAAAGCATATAAATTATCATGCACATATAGAACTTATGGGAATTGATAGATACGGTATCTCTCTTGCACAGCATCAAAACAAAAAAAATTCTAAAGTAAAAGTAGAGCAAACAAGAGTCAATCGTTTGGATTCAAAATTCTATACAAAATTTCAAACTTTTTTGGCAAACACTCTTGGAATGGAAAGAGGGAAAAGAAACTCAAAATCACGACGACTTGACACCTACGAATACAAGGCTCACAAAGCAAAAGAAAACGAGAACACACAAGAGTTGAAATTGACTGTCAAATCTCTCAAAAAAGAAATATCAAATCTACGAAATGAAATGAAAGAGAAAAATGCGAAGCTCGATGAGCTGGGAGAACAAAAGGTCTATACTCAAGCTGATTATATAGCTTTGAATTCGCTCAAAAAGGAGCTTAAAAAAGAAAATCTATCAGAAATATATCAAGAGTTTCTGAAGTTGCAAAAGCAACTTAAATCAAAAGATAAGCAGCTGCAGCTGCTCAGGTCTGAGAAAAAAGAAGTGATGGATGCCTTGACACCGACATTTCAGGAGGCTTGGAGAGCCGGCAAAAATCCGCCGAAGGAATACAAAAAATTTATTTGTTTTGTTGATGAAGAGTATCGAACTTACGAAAAAGAGCTCAAAATCGAACGAGAGCGAATGAAAACACTTCAGACAGAGATTGATACTCTAAAGGCAGAGAAAAGCGAAATACGACGAAATATGGACGAAATAGAGCAAGAATTTAGAAACGATATTGAGGAATATAAAGAGAACTCCGGTAAAAAGTTTAATCTCTTTTCTTTTTTAAAAGAGAAAATAATCTCTCTCAAAGCCAATATACAGGCACTTTTCAAAGAAAATATGGAGCTGAAAACCGATAATGAAATCTTGAAAAAAGAAAATGAGGAATTGAAAGAAGAAAATCAGGAGCTCAAGGAAGAAAACGAGCTGATGAAAAAAGTTGATGAGCAACTTCAGGGAAAAGAGGAATATAGTCAGTCGAATTCATACTCACTTAGTAGATGATTTTTTGCTTTTTTTACTGAACTTTTTATTTATTTTTTTGTAAATATTTGTAAAGACTTGTAATTATATAGTATTCTAACAACGAGAATTTACTGACTTAACAACGAGAATTTACTGACTTAACAACGAGAATTTACTGACTTAATAAGAGGTATTGACAATTACTCGTAAGTATGATATAATACGAGTAATAAAAAATACCTCAAAGGATACAAAATGAATAAAATCGAAAAAGAACAATCCAAAGGCATAATGAGATTACACAATAATTTTGTTGAAGCAATATTTAGTTTAAGTGCAGATGCAAAGAAAGTCCTACTAACAATTTTATTACATGTAAATGGCAGTAAAAATATAAAAGTGTATAGAAAAGATATAACAGATAAAGCAGGGATTGATTTAAGCAAATTAAATGCAAAGCATAGAGAAGAGCTAATCGAAGAGCTGATGACAAAAATAATAACCATAAGAGATATTGAAAATCCCAAAAATTGGGTAAAGATACAATTAATCGGCAAGACAGAATATAAAGACGGTTATCTACAAACAAAGATTGATGAGGAGCTGATGCCATTCATATTAGAAGCAAGAGAACGACTTTTTACACGATTTAATATTCAAAACATAAA
The DNA here is from genome assembly GCA_015487435.1 of Sulfurimonas sp. Taxonomy (GTDB): domain Bacteria; phylum Campylobacterota; class Campylobacteria; order Campylobacterales; family Sulfurimonadaceae; genus Sulfurimonas. Next base: position 1,576 of record WFPU01000209.1, on the reverse strand, counting down.
ACCGTTAACTTCGATACATGCAATAAGAATATATTTGCTACTCAAACAATATGATGATACTGGCTGGAGAACAGTTGAAGTCGATGAGCTAAAAAGAATGATGGAGTTAGAGGATAAATATAGTAGAATTTTTGATTTAAAAAAATGGGTATTAGAAGTGGCAAAGAGACAAATAAACAAAAACACGGATTTAGAAATAGATTATAAACTCCGAAAAGAAGGTAAGCGGTATAAATTTATTGATTTTAAGATAAAACAAAAAGTCAAACAACACGAACAACCGGCACTATTCGAGAACAAGCCAAACATAGATGAGCAGCTAAAAGCATTATCCGGCCAGAAAATCTATGTGCAAGATAAGCTTTTCTTTTTCAAAGACATCAAACAAAAAGACGGTAAGTATCAAATCATCGCTACTGATACCAACAATAGAACAGTATCTATTCCGACGATACATATCACCGCCGAAGCGACGATTGAAACGATAAAACAAATGATGAAAGGAGAATAAAATGTTACCTAAAGATTTAACAGCGGAGCAAGTAAAAGAGGCAATGAAACACATGGAGCGATGGGATAAAAATATCTGTGAGATGCACGGATATTTTTTCAAGAAAATATCTGACAACGAAGTCGAGATTTTTACTGAAGCAGAGAATGAATTCTTTTATTATCGAACAGAGCTAAGCAAATAATAAGTATATATTTATTATTATCGAATATATCAAATAAAGGAGAAAAAATGGAAATACAGAAAGCAGAAAATAAGGAAAACAAAGAGCTAACAAAAGCTCAAAAGATAAAGCAGAAAATAGCAGAGCTAAAGAAGCTTGAAAAAATAGAAAAAGATATTGCTACTTATCGAGCAAAAATAGAAAAGCTTAAAGAGCAAAAGCGAGAGCTTGAAGCGAAATACAATATATGATATTGTATTGAAACTATTGACACAAAGCTTGCGACTGTCAATAGCGAACTGATACTTTGCAACGGAGTGGAAAGGTATCAGTGAGTACTCACTGATACCCCTGCGGAATATCAGTTCGCTTTTAAAAAAGTCGCAAGCTTGATTTTTTAAAAGAAATTTATTATTATACTCTCATCAAAATGATGGAGTATAATAATGAGTAGAGGTTCAAGCGGTCATTTTTCAAAAGGACACAGCGGATATTTTTTTCACAATGACAGAAGCACAGAAACAAAAAACTCAATTTTTGATGCTTCAAAAAATGAGTATTCTTGTTCGGCAAAAGAAGCTCTACAACTATATCAACAAGAGCTATCAATCAGAAGTCAAAAATACACGGAGATTACAGGACAAAAACTACAGAAGCAAACTATCACTCATCGAAGTCTAATTATAAATCTTGAACAACATCACACTTTGCAAGATTTAAAAAAAGTAAAAGATTATCTTGAAGTATCGCTTGATACGAAAGTTCTGCAAATCGCTATTCATCGAGACGAAGGATACATTGATGACGAGGGAAAAAAGCATATAAATTATCATGCACATATAGAACTTATGGGAATTGATAGATACGGTATCTCTCTTGCACAGCATCAAAACAAAAAAAAT
>WFPU01000208.1 GCA_015487435.1 Sulfurimonas sp. | reverse complement strand
GGTAGAACAAAATATTGAATTGAGGTAGAATTTGAGTAGAATTTATATAGAAAAGAGGTAGAAAGATGAATTTAGAAGATTTTATTAAAAATCGAAAGCCAAAAAGGAAAAGTAAGCTAAGTATGTACGATAAAGAGATAAAAACTTTAATTAAAAATGGGTTTACTGTTCCACAAATCCACGAATATTTAACACTTAAAAAAGTAGAAATTTCATTAAAATATCTGTATAGATATACTCTAAAACTCAAAAAAAATACAAGCATAAGTTCTTTGGAAATAGAAGAAATTCTAAGCAAGCCAAAATCAAAACCGAAGCAAGAAGAGAAAGAAGAATACCAGGAAAAAGCAAAAGTGGATCCTATTGCTGCATATAAAAAACTCAAAGAAGAGAATGCAAAAAATGGTACATCCGGCAATAAAGTTGAATATTGGGAAGCCAAAGATAGCCGTGTGCGAGATTGGGGAAAGAATAATAAATAAATAAAAGTTGTAGAAGTTGTTCGGAAATACACTAAAATATCAAGAAAAAGGGGCAAATGGAGCGAAAAAGAGATTACCCCTGTACTTGTATTAAAATTGAAAGAAAACGCCGTAAACGGCAAATATGAGCTATCTTACCTGTTTGGTTAGGCTTCGCCAGAAGCCCATTAAAATTATCGAAAAAAGAGAGCGAAAATCTTGGATTTTCAAGACCCTTTATTATTAAAAACCTTTACAAAAAACAGTTATAGGTGTGTGAATAAGTGCCTCCAGCCCCGTAAAATAGGGAAACTTAAAAATAATAGTGTGAGTGTTTTTCCTTAGAATTGTGAGTGTTTTTCCTTAGAATTGTGAGTGTTTTTCTTTTTTTGTGATGAAAAGATTTTAAGCACACACTTATATTATATGTGTTATTATTCTATTCATCACAAAATGAAAATTTAACTCACAAAAAGGAAAAGAAATGGCAACACTGTCACGAAAAAAAAGCAGGGCAAAAAAATCAAACATTGTCAAAATCAAAAATGATTTAGTAGAATCTTTCGTTAAACAGAATAATTTAACCGCACTAAAAATCCTATTTTACCTCGCATACGACACATCTATTGATACAAGCTATCTGACTCGTATCAAGATAAACACTAAACAGCTATGCGACTACTGCAACATTACGCTCGACACGCTCAAAAAAAGTATTCGCCGTATGCAAAAAACGAGCGTATCTTGGAGAGATGAAAGAGCGGAGAATTTCGTAAGCGTAATCCCTCGAGCAAACTTCACTTACGGCGGTACGCTTGAAATAGAAATGTACCAAGAAATTCTATCGATGATTAGAGATGTTAAAAGCAAATACACAAGCGTAAATGCTGAACAGTTAATGCTATTAAAATCGAAGCATAGCGCAAGAATGATTTTGCTCCTGGAAATGATTAAAGGCTTTGATCCTGAAGTACCAAAGCTAAAAAGATACGATTTAGACGAATTAAACGCACTCTTTGGAACAAACTATAAGCGTATGGGAGAGTTTGAAAGAGAAGTCCTAAAAAAAGCCAAAGATGATCTCGATGCAAATGCTAAAATATCGTTTACCTATGACATCAATTATGACAAAGATGCAGATACAGTAGGGAGAGCCAAAGCTGTTGGAGCAACTATTTACCTAAGGGATAATAACCCACAACCAAAGCTCCCAAATATGTAAAAAGGGACGAAGCGACAGCAACGAGTTATGCTCTGTAGAGGCAGACACCTTACGCAACCTGCCGTCGGCTTAATGAAACTCCGTAAAATAGGGGCTTGGAAGCCAAAATTAACAAAAATGAAACTAACCACTTTTTTTAAAAAAGCCCTATATTACGAGGTTTCAAGAGATTAAAAGTAGAATTAGATGGAATTGAGGTAGAACAAAATATTGAATTGAGGTAGAATTTGAGTAGAATTTATATAGAAAAGAGGTAGAAAGATGAATTTAGAAGATTTTATTAAAAATCGAAAGCCAAAAAGGAAAAGTAAGCTAAGTATGTACGATAAAGAGATAAAAACTTTAAT
>WFPU01000207.1 GCA_015487435.1 Sulfurimonas sp. | reverse complement strand
CCTCTATATACCCTAATAAGGTATTTGATTTGTACACTGGATAGAAAATTTGTATAAAATAATTGTTTGGAGGTACCTCAAAAAAATTATAACTCATCTTTTTTGATGTTGGAAAATTATGTCTTGATAATTCGTCATGAGCATTTATAAGCTCTAATTTTTTCTCAAATTTTTTTTCAGGAGATATGAAACCATAAAATTGATTTTTATTTTCATCATATAACTCTATTTGAATAAAACCAAGTTGTTTAATGAAAAATTTACTATCTTTTTCAATGATATCTATGGGTATAAGTTTTAATTTTTGTTCATATTTATGAATTTTTTTATCTACATTTATTTTAATTTCCTCTGCTAAAGAGGTAGAAAAGTTATATTGCTGAAAAAAATATATTGCTATGGTGCTAAATAGGCTGAGAAATATCATTAAAAAAACAGCTCTTTTTAAAAAAGAATTTACTATATTCATAACATCTCCATAATATTTAATTTTTTTTGTAAAATAGTTAGCTAAATGCTAAAACTGCACTTCCTATCACTATTAGAGCTATTCTTGAAAATTTGTCTTGTGATGGTTTAGGACGAAATTTATTTAATGAGTCTGTAAAATATTCATAAATATCCAAAAAGGCTATCCAAACTTGGGTAGCTAAAGCTGAGACAAACACCATAAATAATAAAAGTTTGATTAATTCTAAAGTTGCATCTATAGTTGGCACTACAAGTTCCTTGAAATATAAGTAAGTGGGCATAAATAATAATATATAAAAAATTTACCTTCTGCGTTTAACTTCTACTTACTTAATAGTTATCGTGATTATACACATTAAAAGTTAAATTTTTGTTTTTATTTTAAAAGAAAATTTGGATATAATCCAATAAAAATGTTAGGCAGATTATGAATACACAAGAATTAGATAAAAAATATGTATTACCGACTTATGCAAGAGTAGATGTAGAGTTTGTTAGTGGAGACAATGCCAGATTAGTTGATTCTAATGGCAAAAATTATATAGATTTTACATCTGGAATTGGTGTTGTAAGTGTTGGTCATGCGAATAAAAGAGTAAACTCTGCAATAACTAAACAAATCTCAAAGCTTACACATACTTCAAATCTTTATAACATTGCACCACAAGCAAAAGCAGCTCAAAAAATAGTAGATAGTAGTGGTTATGATATGAAATGTTTCTTTGGAAATAGTGGTGCTGAAGCGAATGAGGGTGCTATTAAAATAGCTCGTAAATGGGGAGAAAGTGAAGGTGAGATTAAAAAATATAAAATTATAACACTTCAACAATCTTTTCACGGACGAACAATCACAACAGTAAAAGCAACAGGTCAAGAATTTATGCATAACTATTTTGGTCCATTTCCTGATGGTTTTGTTTATGCAGATGATATTTCAAGTGTTGAGAGTTTACTTGATGATCATACTTGTGCTGTTATGATAGAGCTTATTCAAGGGGAGGGCGGTGTTCAACCACAAGATAAAAGTGAAGTTCAATTATTAGCTAAACTTTTAAAAGAACGCGGTATTTTACTTATAGTTGATGAAGTTCAAACTGGTGGTTTTAGAACAGGTAAATTTTTGGCTTCTAATGTTTATGAGATTGAACCAGACATTGTAACTCTTGCTAAAGGTATTGGTGGAGGTGTACCAATAGGTGTAGTTATGACATCTTTAAAAGATGTTTTAAATGCAGGTGATCACGGTTCTACTTTTGGTGGAAATTATTTATGCACTACTGCTGCATGTGAAGTTATTGATATTTTAAGTGAGTATTCACAAAGTGGAGAATTAGAAGATACTATAAAGTATTTCAATCAAGCGCTAGAGAATTTTTATAAAAATAATGAACGACTTTTTACACAGAAGGTTGGAATTGGTATGATGTGTGGCTTAAGAGTTAATGATGCTGATACTTTAAGTGCAATAATTTCAAATGCAAAAAACAATGGTGTTATGGTTTTAAAAGCGGGAAAAAATACTCTTCGTTTTTTACCACCACTTACAATTACTAAAGAGGAAATAGATGAAGGCTTTAAAAACCTTGAGCATAGCGTTAGTTCTTTGTAATTCAATATATGCAAATGGTAATACAGCGCAACCTTTAGATAAATATTTAAGTGATAATAAAAAAGATAAGTTTAATTTTGATTATAAGAAAGTAGAAGCAGATGGAACTAAATTACGTGATAGTTGGATAAATCCACTTATAGTTAACTACTCATATACAAAAAATAATTCTTATAATAAAGAACAAGAACAACAAAACGCATATATAAAAATGGAACAAACCATTTTTCAAAGTGGTGGGATATATTTTGGTATTAAGTATGCTAATTATTCTAAAAAGTATGCAAGCTTATCAATAGATACGCAAAAACGCAAACTTGTTAAAGATGCTGTTTCTATATTAATGCAAATAAAACAAACAGATTTAAGGATAAAAAAACAAGAGTTTATGATAAAAAATTCTGAAATATCTTTAGCACAAAAAAAAGAGCAATATATAAATGGTCAACTTGATTCTGGTTTTTTAGATAATGCAATTATTGAGCGTAACCTTGTTATACAATCTTTATATGATATACAAACATCTAAACAAAAGTTGATATCAAAATTTAAAGCAATTAGTGATTTAAATCATGAAAATGTAGATATACCATATCTTGATAAATTAGAAAAAGAGCAATTTTTACAACATAATATTGTGCTTGATATGTCACAAAGTGAGATGGAAAAAACAAAATATTTTAATAGTGTAACAATAGCTAAATATCTACCAAAAGTTAGTCTAATAGCTGGATATAATTGGAATAATGAATCCCTGATAGGTGGTAGTTTTCAATCGCCAGAGACTTCATATTATGATTATGGGATAAAAGTAAGCATGCCGATTGATTTTAACCTGTTTGATGATATAGAATCAACAAAAGCTAATTATTTAAAATCTAAAATAGAGATTGAAGATAAAAGAAGAGAATTAGTAGCTATTTATGAACAAGTTGTGCAAAATTTAGAAAACTTTGAGAAGAAAAAATCATTAAGCATGGAGAGTAAAGATATATATGAGAGACTTTTAAATGATACAAAAGAGCTTTTTAAAGCTGGATATAAAACACAATACGATGTTAATCTGCTTGAAAACTCTGTAGCTATCTCTAAGATAGACTATGAAATATTTGTTATAGATGCTCAGTTAGAGCTTTTAACCCTTTATGAGGTATATAAAAATGATTAAATTATTTAGCGAATATATGGGTGAGTGGCTCTATGGTAAAGATGGTTACTACACAAGTTATAAAACAATAGGTAAAGAGGGTGACTTTTATACAGCTGTTAGTACAAGTCAGTTTTTTGGAGGATCTATAGCTAAACATATAATATCATTAGTAGATGACGGTTATATAGAAAAAGATGGTGTTGTTTGTGAAATAGGCGCTCACCATGGATACTTTTTAGCTGATGTAATCCAGTTTATATATACCCTTAGACCCTCTTTACTTGATAGTTTAAATTTTGTAATTATTGAAAAATTTGATGACTTACAGGAGTTTCAAAAGAACTATTTTAAAGAAAGTTTTGGCGATGGTGTAAAAATAACTCACTATAAATCTTTAAGTGAATTAAGATGCAAAAATGCATTTTTTATAGCAAATGAAATTTTTGATGCATTTCCTTGTGAACTTTTTTATAAAGGTAAAACAGCAAGAGTGAATGAGCATGAAGTTGAATTTGATGTTGATAATGAATGGGTAAAAGAAAAAGCAGATAAGTATCACAAAGACAGGGGCGAAATAGCTGTTGGTTATGAAGAATTTGCCAAAGAGATGAGTTTAGCATCTGATAAGTTTGAGTTTATGAGCTTTGATTATGGCGAGATGAGTGCTCGACCTGATTTTTCTATAAGAGTTTACGATAAACATGAAGTTATTCCATTTTTCGATGAAAATATTAAAAGAGATGAACTGTTTAAAAATACAGATATAACTTATGATGTAACATTTGCTCATCTTAAAGATGCTTATGAAGAAGCTGGTATAGAGTTCATAGAACTTAAAGCTCAGATGGTAGCACTTGTTGATATGGGCATATTAGAATTACTAAAATTGCTAAAAGAAAATGTAGATGAAAAACTATATACACAAGAGTTAGAAAAAGCAAAAATGTTAATAATGCCTAACTTCTTGGGTGAACGATTTAAGATGATAAAGTTTAGAAAAACATTATAAATTATGTATAACATTTATTATTTCATCTACTCTATTGGAGTTTTGAATAGCATTTGCTTTTGTAATTATCTTTTTTTGAAGAAGTTCAATTAGCTCTTGAGTTTGTGTACGCATCCCAGTTTCATTTTGGTTTAGTTGCATCTGTGAATAAATTTGATGAACTTTATCTTCACGAATAAGGTTTGAAATAGCTGCATTTGAAATCATAATTTCTTGAGTTGCTACTTTCCCACTACCAATTCTTGGTATTAGTGATTGCGCAATTACTGCTACAAGTGATGATGAAAGCTGAGCTCTAATTTGATCTTTTTTAGCAGAATCAAACACATCTATAATACGGTTTATAGTTCCTGGTGCAGAATTTGTATGTAGTGTTCCAAAAACTAAGTGACCGGTTTCAGCGGCAGTTAGTGCAGCACCAATAGTTTCAGCATCACGCATCTCCCCAATTAAAATGATATCAGGATCTTGTCTTAGTGCATATTTTATTGCAGCAGCAAATGATTTTGTGTCTGAACCAACATTTCTTTGAGAGAAAAGACAATTAATGTTTTTATGTACAAACTCAACTGGGTCTTCAATAGTAATAATGTGTTTACGCTCAGTTAGATTAATCTCATGTAACATAGATGCTAGTGTAGTTGATTTACCACTACCAGTTGGTCCTGTAACTAAAATAAGCCCTTTTTCTTTTTTTATTAACTCTTTAAAAATAGGGTTATTCCCAAACTCATCAAGTGTAGGTACATCCATTGGAATCATACGAAATGCACATGCAGTACCATCTCTTGTTTTATAAAAATTAGCACGAAAACGACCAACATTATCAAGAGTAAAACTGAAATCTAATTCATTATGTTCTTCAAACTCTTTTTTTTGTTTTTCTTTTATTAGGGAGTTAGCGATATTATCAATATCTTTTGATGTTAATTTATCAAGTTTTAAAGGTTTTAACTCTTTATCAATACGAATTTGTGGTTCACTTCCAACAACTAAGTGTAAATCAGACGATCCGAGTTTAAGCGCGCTTTTTAGTAGTTTTTTAATATCGATTGTTTGTCTTTCTTCTACTTGCTCTTTAATCATGAAATCTCCTTTTAATTATTCTATGATTTTTGGAACTATAAAAAAGTGATCAGAACTATTAGGAGCATTCTTTATAATATCATCATTGATTTTTGTATTACAACTAGCTACATCTTCTCTTGTAAATGTAGCACTATCATTCATAGCAAATTTATCATCGATGTTATCTGTATTTAATTCATTTAAGTTATCCACAAAACTAACTATTTCTGAAAGTTGAGTTATGATTTCTTCACGTTTATTACCATCAACTTTTAAAAAAGATAGCTTTTCTAACTTTGTTAAAAGTGCGTCGTCTACTTGCATAAATATCCTTATAAATCATAATTTAGCTTGATTGTAGCAAAAAAAAGTTGTCTTTTTGATAAAAATTTAACAAACTATTGGGTAATATTACATCTAAAGTAAACTAGACAATAAATTAAGGATTATACTTGAGCTTAAAGCAAAACATAAATATGGTAAAAGAGGAATTAAATTCCGAAGAGAAATTTTTTGAGAAAGCTGTTATAACTGAAAAATTTGTAAAAAAATATAAAAACTTAATGATTGGCTCTATTGTCCTTATCGTTTTATTTGTTGTTTCTAATGTAATTTATGATTCAAACAAACAAAGCACAATTAAAGAAGCAAACGCAGTTTTAGCCAAACTAAGTATAGATACAAATAATGAAAGTTTAAAAACTTCTTTGAAGCAATTAAGTCCAAATTTATATGATGTTTGGTTATATTCTCAAGCAGTGACATTAAACGATATTGATAAGTTAAAATCTTTAAGTACCTCTAAAACTATTTTAGTTAATGATTTAGCTAACTATGAAGTAGCATCTAGAACTAATAATAGTGATAAATTACTAGATTATTCTATGAAACAAGATGCTATTTATAAAGATTTAGCTTTAGTTCAAAATGCGATACTGTATTTAGATAAAAATGAAGTAAATAAAGCTCATGCAGAATTAAAAAAAGTTTCACAAAATTCTTCACTAAAAAGTGTTGTTTTAGCACTTTTACATTTTGGTGTAAAGTAGAAACTTGCGTTTAATATATTTATTTTCAATTATAGTTTTTACACTATTATTTAGTGGGTGCAGCACAAAAAAGGTGTTTGAACCAGAGCATACAACTGGTAATTGGGAAAATACAGGTGAGCTAGAGTATGAAATTATAGATACTAACCTTGATGGGGCTCTATTAGAAAATAAAAAAATATTTACTGCTGGTAAAATAATAGATATAGAGATAGATAATGCAAATAGATTTATTTCAAAGAGTGATGATTGGATTATTAATGCTACTATTGATGGAAATTTAACTCTTTCATATATTAGCGATAGTGAAATGATTGAGAGATTTAATCTTAAAAAAACTATAGCTATAGCTAGTGTAAAAGATGATATTTTAGCAGTTTTATTTGCAGATAATGAGATGGCACTTTATTCTATCTCAACTAAAGAGTTACTTTTAAAAGAACAAGGCACAGCTCCAATAGTTGTAAATTCTAAAATAGTAAAACCTTATTTTATGAATGATTTAGTTTTATTTTTAACTCTTGATGGAAAAGTGGTAATTGTTAATACCAAGTTAAAAAAGAAACTTAGAAGTATCATAGTTTCATCTGAAGAAAATTTTAATAACATTATATACTTTAACGTGATTGATGATAAACTAATAGCAGCAACTGGTTCAAAAATACTCTCTTTTGGACTTAAAGAGATTAGAGTTGATTATGAGATTCGTGATGCAATATATGACAATCAAAATATTTACATAACTACAAAACAAGGTGAGATTATCTCATTAACACCTGACTTGCAAATTAATGCAAAAGCAAAATTTTCTTTTGCACATTTTTTGGGTTTAATATCTCATAATGATAAAATTTATGCTCTTGAAAAAGAGGGTTATCTAATAGAGCTATCAAAAGATTTATTGAAGTATGATATTTATGAAGTAGATGTGGATGATGGATATATCTATGTAGATGAAAAAACATTTTATATAAACGATGAATTCATCTCAGTTGAGTAATGAGCTTGATGCTTTTTTAGAATACATAAGTATAAACAAAGCATTAAATAAAAAAAGTATTTCTGCTTATAAAAGTGACTTGTCCTCAATAGAGGCTGAATATAAAAAGCCTTTGATAAAGATAGATTCCAACTCTCTTTTAAATATTTTATCTAAATATGAAAATAAAAGGACACTAAACCGTAAACTATCTTCCATTAATTCATTTTTTGATTTTTGCTATAAAAGTGAATTTATAAATGAAAAAACTAAATTAAAATCAGCAAAAATCCCGAAGCTGTTACCAAAATTTTTATCAGTAGAACAAATTATGGCTGGTGCAAATTTATGTGACAGAAGTTCATGGCTTGGTCGTCGTGATTACGCACTTATTCTTTTTTTATATGCAACTGGGGTAAGAATTAGCGAATGTTTGGAGTTAAAAGAAGAAGATATTGATGGTGAGTGGTTACTTGTTCGTCATGCTAAAGGTGATAAGGAAAGACTAATCCCAATAGCTAGTATTGCTATAAAAGCTATCTCTGATTATCTTAGCGAATCAAAATATGATAATGATTTTGTTTGGTGCAACTATAGTGGTAAAAAATTAAGTCGTATATCTGCATATAAAATAATACAAAAGTATTTAGGTGTATCACCACATGTGCTTCGTCACTCATACGCTACGTCATTAATAACAGGTGGGGCTGATTTGAGAGTTGTTCAAGAGTTGTTAGGACATGCTTCTTTGCTTACAACACAGATATATACACATATTCAAAAACAACACCTTAGCGAAACTGTACAAGTGTGTCATCCTTTTGCTTAGTCCTCTATGAATTTTTTCAATGGTGAAAATACTCCACCATCTAAAGTATTTATAATTTTACTATTTGTTAAACATTACAGAACCTAGTCTAACCATGTTAGATCCACACTCAATAGCTAATTCAAAATCTCCACTCATCCCCATAGAACAAATTGTAGCACCCTTAAGTTGTTTGTAGATATCAAAAGTGGTTTCAAAACTTTTTTTAACTACTTTATAATCCTCAGAATGAGCGCCAATACTCATAACACCTTTAAGATTAATATTTGAACATGTGTCTTGAATCTCTTTATAGATATTTAGAGCATCTTCTGGCATAACACCATGTTTAGATTCCTCTTTTGCAGAGTTTATTTGAAGTAGGGCATCTAGTGTCATATTTTTAGCTTCTAACTTTTTTTGTAGTTCATTTGCTAACTCTATTGAATTAAGCGCATGAAATAGAGTAGGGTTGAGATCAAGCAGATTATTTATCTTGTTTTTTTGAAGATTACCTACAAAGTGCCACTCAAGTGGAAGCTCATCGAGTTCAGCAGACTTTACTTTTAAATCTTGTACTTTGTTCTCACCAAAAGCTCTTTGACCAATGTTATATAGCTTTTGTATCTCATCAATAGTTGAGTATTTACTCACTGCTACAATCTTTACGATATGGTGTCCACTAACTCTTACACGAGCAGTTTCAACACGTCTTATTACATCATCTATTTGTATTTTGTATTCTGTTTCGTTCATTATTATCCAATCAATCTATTAATATCATTTATTAAATCTCTAAACAAACCTATTTTAAGTAGTTTTAAGTTCCAATTTTCTCATATATTTTTTACTAGTTAGTAGGGATTTATTTTAAAATTAATAGAATTATATCAAAAAATAACATAGCAATAAGTTTTTAGAAAATAAAAAGTATATTTTAATCTATGCTATTATAAGGTATTTAAAATTATTTATTAAGTTAAGGTAAAAATATGAT
>WFPU01000206.1 GCA_015487435.1 Sulfurimonas sp. | reverse complement strand
GTTAAATAAAAGCTTTGTCGGTATGACTAATTCTCGCGGTAATTTTAACTCTTCATTTTTCATAATAATCTCGTTTAAGTTTAACGCTTGTTTTTTTCTAAACTTAAGAAGTATTTGATATAATTATACGAAACTCTAAAAATTAAAACTCCCTAAGATAGGGGAGTTTATAATTATTTTTCAAGAGAATTTACATTATGTAAATATATTTTGTACTTTAAGGTTTGTGTAAACTTAAACGGAGTAAAATTGCAGATGTAACACTGCTTGTATTTACTACAAGTTTGAGTTTAAACAAAGCGTTTTTAAAACGGAGTAGGGCGTAAACTTTCCAGGGCTTAGTCTTACTTCCGTTTTGCTTAGTGCATTTTATATGCTATTTACTTAAGCCACCCTTAATTTCACAAAATTCAATAAAATCTTTGTCGCTTAATAATTTTGTACACACAACTTTTAATATATCGTTACGAGTGTAATTCGATATTTTTTTAAGTTCAACTAACTGATCTTTCATAAGCTGGGCTTCTTCTTCATTGATTACAATGCCGATAGAGCGTCGTTGATAACCTTCTCTTAAATCTTTTGCCAAAATATATCCTTTTTATAAAATGCACTAATTATATCTTTAAAAACCTAAAATATGCAAGTTTACTGTAACCGTCGAGGTCGACGGTTAGTAACCGACGAGGTCGACGGTTAGTAACCGACGAGGTCGACGGTTACTACCTATTAAAGATTCTCAAACTAAAGAAGCTCAATTTAAAGGACTCTTTATAATCTCTCAGGATTTGGCTTTTATGCCGGTTCACTAGAAAATCGGAAAATAGATCGCTCTTAGGAGCGACTATGTTTTATTTATTTGCTTGTACTGCGTACGGCTATGAGGTTTAGAGCTGTTCCAGCTCTCTTTTTTTGTTTGTTGCTGGGCTAAAGAGATGCATTCCTGGAAGTTTGAGTTGTTTTTTTGCTGTTTAGGGGGGGATGTCTGTGTGAAAGTTTTGTTTGGCTAAAGATGAGCTTTTAAGTAGCTGTAATTTTAATTTTAAATAGGGTAGAAGAGATTTTTATTACTTTTTTGATGTCTTGTATAAGTTTGAGCTTTTTTGAGCTTAAAGGGCTTTATTTTGAGTTGTGAGTTTTAGAGGCGCGCCGGCTATTTGAAGAAATTGAAGCCGCGTGATGTAAATTTGCCGTAAATTCTTCTAAAAATTCTGTTTTTGAGTGGATTGAGTGATCCACTGCTGATTGATTTTGAGATTGCGGAGAAGTCACCGAGGTATTTTGCTGAGTTGTAGAGAATCGATCTAATGTCGCTTATGCTCATTTTGTGCTCCTCGATTTTTTTTGATGTGTGAAATTGTAGCACTTTAAGCTTTGAAAAGTCAATGAACCCAGAATATTAAATTATACACCTAACTATATAATTAATTAAATATATAATATAGTAGCAATATAGAAAATTTTATAGTTGGACCCACATTTGGGTCCCAAATACCAATCCTATCAAAACCCTATTTTTTGGGGTTTCAATTTTAAGAAAAGTTAGTGGGATTGCGTGGAACCAAGGGTGGGTCCCAATGGATTTAGACATAAACAAAGTAAAAACTGCTAAAAAATTGCTTGAGAATGGTGAAACTTTGAGAGCTATTGAAAGAGAAATTGACATAGATAGAAAAGCTATTAGATATATAGTCTCACTGTATGATTTAATGGAGAATCAGAAAACATCTCCAGGTAAAAACTCAGAGTATGTTTGTATAAAAAAGAGTAGGCATATGATCAAGTCTCTCAAGATACAGAATCGCTGGGCGCATCTTCGCGAGTATTATATTGAGAAGATGGCAGAGTTAAAAAAGAAGCGTGAGGAGCTCTCTGAGTATATAGATAAAGCAGAAGAGATACATGATCTTAAGAAAGAGCTTTTTTATAAGCAGAAGATGTTAGATGTCACAAGCTCCAACTTACAACATGCCGAAGATGGTTATGAGTATATTAAGAGAGAGTATATATACACTAAGATAATATACTTTTTGTATGGTGTTGCCGGCGGTCTTTTTTCTATCTTAGCTTTAAACTATTTCGGTTTTATTTGTTAGCAGTTTTTGTTTCTTATCTGATATCTGTCATGACTGCATACGCAGATAAGCATAAAAATATCATCTTCTTGAGATAGGAGTATTCTGTATTGAGTATTAGGAATTTTAACAGATTTTCTTGATTTGTCTTTTTTACATACAATCTTTTTAAAGTCGAGTGATGTGTCAAGGTGGTTTAGTTCAAGCAGCTCTTCTACTAAATCTATCTGCTCTTTAAGTTCGCTATTGTTTTTAACCAGTTTTCTCTTACTGCTTAAATAAGGTTTTGTTTTATCAACTAGCATTCTTTAGTTTTCTCTGTTCGTTTATGAGTTTCGCTTCAATAAATCCTAATTCGCTCGGAACTATAACTAGGGTTTCGTAGTAGTTATTTATTGCTTCATAGAGTCTTTTAAATGATGGGGATATATCTTTATACTCTTCTAGTTGGAACTTTAGTGCCTCATATATATCTATAGCATTATCTATACGCTCATACTCTTTCATCATTGCATCACCAAGCAATAAATGAGAGTTGTTTTTGTAAAATTCAAAGTTATGATTGAGTTTTTTATTTTGGATTTCTATGCTTTTAGTGAGTTTATGAAGTATTGAATCTGATGCATCATAGAGTGCATCTTTAAAGAAGTCAATAGCCATTTCAACTTTTGATGTTTCTTCATTTTTTAAATGCAAATTAACTATCATGATATCTCCTTTTTATTTTTCTTTGTGCATATTATAGCAAAGTTTTCGTGCATGTATTTGCATTAGGGAAAATTTTTAACGCCTTATACGCGAGATATGAGCCATAAAATTATGAGATGTAACGGATAAAAGGCGTAAAAGTAGTATTTATTGATTCTCTTGAGCTTGAGAGATGTTTGCAGATTGTATATGATAAGTACTGATATCACTCCCGCGACTGCATAAATAATACTCAGTCCGTTGAGCAGTGCAGCACTTATGAGCAAAAAGGGCATAACTGCTTTATTCTCAAATGTGTAGTAAAAGAAGATTATTATGAGTACTCCAAATATAAAGTAGCCGGTGAAGTAGGTTAGGAGTATGAGTGCACTCAATGTAAAGATGTCTAATATATTAAATAATATCTCTTTTCTCGAGTCTGTTTTTTGCAGTAAGTTCTCTGTGAGATTTATTGCGTTGATGCTCATGTATAAGAGGAACATGATATTAAGTCCCGCGTCTATTCCGAGTGCGAGAGAGTATGGGACTTGTGAGATAAAAGCCCACTTTAAGAGCCTCATTTGATACTGAAATTTATCATGCGTATTATATCTGTAGTGATACGCGAGCAGAAAAGCAAACGCGATATAAGCAAATCTTCCGTATGCTCTCATGATTTCGTTTTCATCAAAGAGAATAATGCCGGCGTGATCTATTGTCATTGATACAATTGCTAAGTACTTAATTATCTCAAGAGTGGAGCTATCCTTGTGAAAGTAGTTCATTATATGTTCTCCCAGATGTTTTTAAATTTATCCGATGGATTATCTACTATAGAGGCTTTGATTTGAATGACAAGTACTCTGTCCTCTTTTGTACTCTTTTCAAACTTGAAGAGTGTACCGATCCAGGGGATATCTTGCAAAAGAGGGATGCCTCCGTTTGATTCTGACTCTACACTCTGTGTAAGTCCTGCCATGTCTATCTCTTTATTTGGCTCTATGATCATCTGATTTTGTAGTTTACGATTTATTGTAATAAGTTGTCTATCGTTTGCATCATAATCCTCTACTAAGCTTATATCTAAATCCATCTTGAGATAAATCATACCGGATCGATACTGCTCAAATGTTAGATTGATAGTAAGCCCTGTATTTTTATCTTTATATTGTGTACTTGTTGTAGTTGAGTTGTTGTTAACGACTGTATTATCATACGCGATTGGAAAACTCTTGCCGTTATTGAGTAGGGCAGAGTGCCCCTCATAGAGGAATACTACGGGATTAGATTTTATCTTCGCTTGGCCAGTTTTCTCCAGGGCGTGAATGGCAGCGGAGAGATTAAAAGTGCTTAATTCTTTATCATCGGAGCTATATGAGAGTCCACTTTTAACATTGCCATCTTTTGAGTTGGAACTAGCAGCTATTTTCATGCCGGCTGTTTGTGCTGAGAAGTCAAGATCTGTGCTAAACTCCTTGAGCGCATCACTATTGACTTCTGATATCTTTACTTCAACTTTGATGCGCGTGAGAGGATGATCCATTGCTTTTATAATCTTACTCATCACGCTGGGGACAAACTCATCTTTATAAGTTACTGCAAGAGACTTGTTATCGAGTATATTTATGCTGTAGTTGATTTTCTCCTCTGTAATTGTTGTTTTCATTTTCGTTTTATTGTCTTGAGTGTTTCGCTCTTCATACGCATTTAGAACTTTTGCGTTTCCCGATGTCTTTGTGCTCTTGATGTTTTTAAAGTATCCCTTGAGAATTTTTTTTGCTTGCTCTTTTATCTTTTGTGTATCTGCATATTTTATTTTAAATATCTTTATCTTGTTTATGAGCAGATCTTTCTTTGCTTTGATTATGTAGTAGTTATCGCTTTTCTTTATAAGCGCATAGCCGTTACTCTCTAAAAGCTCATTTAGTACATTTATACTAACCGACTCTTTTATAGGTCTGTTTATATAGAAATCAAAATCTTTTTCAATTTTTTTATCTGTTGCTATATTGATTTTATTTTGTGTTGCGACTATGTTCACATAGTCATCTATTTTCATTGCTGTATAGTCTGCATAGAGGATACTAATTGTTAGAGATATAGCTAAAATCGCTCTTATCATCATGATAACCTCCTATACCTAATTTAACTTTTGTGGACTCTTTGAGTTCATAGTAGATTGTTACTGTATTATCGAGATTCTCTGTCATTGAGATTGGTTGATCCTCTTCGTCAAGCAAATCTTCGAAAGTTTTAAATTGAAACTTTTTATTTGTTTTTTTATGGATTATTGAGTCTCCGATTAACATGAATATCTCTACGCTTTTTCTCTCTTTATTTTCTTGTTCTACAACATGCTCAGGTTCACTCACTTGTTTTTTTGTTGTGTTGTTTTCTACTACTACTATCTTGTCCTCTTCTCCCATATTATGAAGTGCGTAGTATCCAAAAGCCATCACAAACAACAAAGGCATTATTATCTTTACAATCACTTTTAAGAAGTGAGACTTTTGCAGTACTTTACCGCCGGAGTTGTATAAATTGAATATGAGCTCTTTTGCTTTAAGAGATTTTGTCTCAAGTTTGTTGTCCCCAGAGAATGAAATCCAGCCCCCTGAGTAGATATTATATGTAAAAATATCGCTGCGCCATCTCATGATGGGATTTATAGCTCTTATCGAATATGCTGCTAATTGACATACTGCAAAGTTAAACATCTTATGATCTTGAGAGATTAATATATAGTCCTGGTCGTGATAGTGTCTATGATAACTCAGTAATCTCTTATAAGCCGGCTTTAGTCCTCCTCCAAAGAAGTTATGCGCTTCATCTATCACTATAAGACAGTTTGTAAATCCTTGTTTTTCAAACTCCGGCAGCGTGTATTGTATAAACTCAGGATCAAGTGTTGCATCAGGATCTTGAATTGATTTATAGAGCTTCTCCTCGTTTGATTGAAAAATCTCTATATCATCTACGGCACTCTCCTCGATACGCTTCTCTTCTACATCCAAAGAGAGTACTTCCTTTTCCTTTTTATGCTCCTTTTTTTTATCTGTTTGAAACTCTATATCATCGGGTGCATGATACTCATAGCGCTCTTCATACAATTTATATTGCTTGAGCTCCCATTCCCATATTTTATAAAGCCTTGAGACATCTAAAGTCTCTACATATCTATTTGGGATAAATCCCTCTATATTTGTGTATATTTTTTTATATTTGTAATCAGTTCCGGATATCTCTGCTTGATGCATTCTCTTTATATGCTTCCATATCTCTGCAACTGCATAGTAAGTTTTTCCCGAGCCCTGAAGCCCTACTAAAAGATTTATCAACTTAAATAATCCAGCATTTTATTAGTAAACCAGGATGCAATGAGTAGTGATACATAGATATTTATAGCTTTAAATATTCCAAGCCTGCAGAGATAATATTTAATGTTTGGAGCTAGAGTACTTATATCTACTGCATTAGCAATTTCTCCGATTATAAAATCTATAATAAAGTATAAAATAACTGCAAAGATTGCAAGTGTTGCATATCGTGCTACTAAGTCCATTTTCTTATCTCCTGAAAACTGATATTAATCCTAAAAATGTTGCTGAAAATATAATAACTAACTTGATTGAATCAAAGTACTGGCTTACATTGTCTTCCATAATTTTCAGAGGATTTTCTATATCTACATAATCCATAAATTTAATAGTTGGATCAAACTGTGGAGTTCCGCAGTTACTTACATCAAATATAGAGTAAGTTTTCGCATATTGCTCCATAATCTTATCTTTAAAATCTTGTTCTCCCTCTGTCCCAGTTCCATTAGAGTCTCCAGTACCTCCAGTGCTGTTATTTTCTCCAGTACCGCCTCCTGTAGTACTATTGCTATCCCCTGTAGTTCCTCCTGTAGTATTGTTACTATCATTTGTACTGTTATTGTCTCCTGTAGTATTACTGTCATTTGTACTATTGCTATCCCCTGTAGTATTCCCCTCAGAATTGCCTTTTAAAGAGTCTATAGCATTTAACATATCATTTATAGCTTTTACTATATCTTTTGTATTACTATTCATTGTATCTCTAGTAGCTTTTGCATTGTAATCTTCATTGTAAGCTCTATCTTGATTTATAGTAATAAGTCTATTAAGTTTATTTACTATTTTTTCTTGCTTTTGATTCTGTTTCTTGAGTTCTATAGTCTGTAGCTTTTGTTCATTATTTATCTTCTTTTGAGTGGACTCTTTAGCAACTTTATAACTATCAAGAGCTGCTTTTACATCTGTAGCGTTTTGCGGATCTATGGTTACATTTACATCAGAGAGCGGATCAGGACCCAAATCGTTTGGATCATCTAGTGTTACATTGTAATCTAGCTCTATAGTTGCATTATTCTGTGCGTTTGCAAAGTCCTCTTCTGTAAGATAATCGGAGTAGTCACAAGCTACTTCCTCATTCATAAACTCGTTTGACTTATCTTTCTCTTGAAATAGAGAATCTAAACAGTAACATCTTTTAAAGCATTGCGTAGTGTCACCGATTCCTAAGCCGATTGTACTGCATTGTATAACTTTTGGATCAGGGCAGAGCGTTGCATCGGGCATAAGCTCTTCACATACTCCTGATTTGAGCACATTATTAAGCGGGCAGTACTTCTTTGTTACACTGCATTTGTTTCGACAACTATCCCAGTGTACATTTGTAATAAAAAAAATATATCCATCGGGAGCTAAAAATGAAGGATTAGATGCAATGCACTCCTCTTGTGTAAAGTGATCTGTCACTACTTCATTTTTCACAAGAGGTGGACAGATTACTTTGGGTTTTCCATACATTATTGTGGCTGTTTCAAATGGAGCAGTAGAAATAGGGCAGCTGTGACACACAAGATTAGTATATTTATCAGAATAGTTCGGCATATCTGCACGACATGCCGCGCCACCTGGTGCAGCATATCCTGGTGACTCTATAACTGTTGTATATGTATTATCTACTTCAGGAGGCGTTAAACAAGGCTCTACACAAGCACACTGATCTCTATTAATAACATACTGAATACCATCAACAATAGGACAATAGCTTTCGTTTGTGACACCATCAGGAATACTACATTTTGAATTACAAGTTAAATACTTTTTTATAGTAGTATGATAGTTAGCATAATCTTCACCGCTTGAGAAATCATGCTTAGAATCACAACCGTTATACAAATATTTAGTATCAGTTTGTTTAGAAGTATAAATATAAGAAGTTTTTAAAGTATAATATTGGTCACACTGAGAATCAGTAGTAGAATTAATAACTGTAGGAGTCCCATAATCCCATGGAAAATCATTAGGTTTACTCAATTTAGGTTTTAATAAATTCTCCCACTCAGTAGCACCGCCACAAGCAGAGCCTTGATGGTCTCCATCAACAAAATCACCATTAGTAGTTTCTATTAAAACTCCCTCAGCGTAAAGAGCTGAAACAATCAAAAAACTATATAATAAACTATATAGTAATCTCATCTTCTAAAAGCCTCTTTAATCAGTTTCACACCAACTATTGCGCCGATAATCCAAGCCCATATAACCGCAGTAAAACTAAATCCGAAATTAAAAGCCGGTGATGAAGAGATAGAGAGAATCCAGTCCATTTTAGAAGTTCCCGAGTGTTATGATTACATATGTAATAGTTCCTAAGAACATGATAGCTGTCAGTGTTCCGGATATTGCAAGAACAAGATTAATATCTTCAACTCTCATGCCGAGATATCCGGCTTCAAAGTAATCGCTACATCTGCCGAATTGTCCATTAAAATTGACATCAAGCCGGTACTTAACATTGTTTGCTTTTCTTTTTGGGGCTACGATTACTTTGTAGAGCTTATTACTTAAGTTTGATACATTCAAAGCGGGATCATTCTCACAACCGCTTGCAGCAACTACAGAGCCGTATGTGATATAGATGCAGCTTTTGAAGTATGCTTTATTGACATTAAGCTCAAATAGCGCAGAGCTTCCCGCATCCGGTTTAAAGCAGTAGTGCTCATTACCATCTGCATAGACCTCTTCACTTCCGCCATTCCAAAAACCTACTTCACTTAAGCTTTGGGAATGGAGGAGGGCAGAGGTAAGTAATAAACTTACCCCTATTTTTGAGAGAGTGGACACTTCTAACCTCTTGCTCTTTTTAAGAGTTTGAGACCGATTAAAACTCCTCCGATTGTAACAGCTAATCCGAACACAAGAAATACTAAACTCCAGAAACCTGTGGGGATTAAGCTCGTTGGAAGTGCAGAAGCAAAATCTGTTGGAGTCCCTGAAGCAAATGCGTTTACACCGCTAATAATAGAACCGGCTGCAACGGCAGCAACTTTGTTTTGAGACAACTTGTCTAAAACTTTTTTTGACATTTTTTGAAATCTTTGCATGATTTCTCCCTTTTTTTAACCACACTGTGGTATAATTTTTTTCTCGTAGTAGGGTGGTTCGTAATGCGCTTACTTATCACTCTTTCCCCTCTATACTATTTTATTTTATAACTTCCGTTTATTTTCGCATTTCCAGTATCTGCAACTACTAAGTTATCTCCAGTAATTTTGATATCTGCACCGGCTGCGTTTGCTTTAACGCATGGAGGATACTTATCAATAGTCTGTCCACCGTTTACTAGATAATCATTTGTGACATCATTTATACAAGTTTTTGCATCTGCTAAGAGGCTCACTGCTTCCGCGTCTGCTTTTGATTGTGTGAGTCTTGGAACTGCTATTGCAGCCAATACGCCTAATATTACTATTACGAACACAAGTTCGATCATTGTAAAACCATCTGTTTTCATCTTGTTTCTCCTTTTAATCTTCATCTAAAATTTGCTTGAGTATTTCAAAATCTTCTTCGATTCCCTCTCCGAACTTATGTGTAAAACCTGCATCTAAGCTGTAATCAAATCCTATGAAATTATCATCAATAGGCTCTTTTTTAAAGTCAATAAAGCCAAATCTTTTATCATCATAACGGACTATTGAGTAGCCTAGATCTTCTATCTGTTGTGAGATATTTGTAGTTCTCTCAAAATCTTTTAACTCAGATTTAATCATCTCTATTTTAAGCTCGTAGTCAAACTTAATGCTCTGCTCTGCGTAGAACATATCTTTAGGAGTTACTCTTTTTTTCGCCTCTCTTTTTCTAAATTCAAAATCTAGTTTGTCTTTGAGTTCATTGAGTTGCTTATTATCCATTTTTGACAAGTTCATATTAATCCTCCATTATCAAATTCTGATTATCAAAGAGCCATTGCCAAATCTCTATCGCTTTGTCTGCATCAAGCGTTATCTCTTTGCCATCTTTGCCTATCTTCATAAGTAAGCCGAGTCCATTGACTGTTAACTCTTTACAATCGATAATTACTATAGTTCTGTCTATGTAATCGTTTCTTATGTAGCTTTGAAAGTTTTTAAAGTCTGTTATGTCATTTCTCTCCTTTTTTTCTGTTTTTTCTGGATGTAGTGAGCAGTAGTAGTCGTAGAGTGTCTTAAAAGCCTCTGAGGCTTCCGTGCTTGTAAGTTTACGCGTAGAGTATCTTTTATCTGGAGCTGCTTCATAGTCTGTCATGTATGCAAAGAGAGATTTGGAGTTTACATCATACATAATCTCCATCTCTCCCATCTTTTTAACGACTGGATGAAACTGCATAATCTGAGGAATTTTCGTATGATCGATGAGAGCTGCTATAAATTTCTTTTTCCATGTACTAAACGCGAGCGGTTTAGCAACACCATATCCGCCTTTGTCTAGTGCTACGAGATAATCTGAATAGATCCATATAACGCGTCTCATATCCTGATGATAGAGATCGCTTTTTTTGACGCGGTTTTCTATCTTTATCCATTTTGCGTCTGATAGGGATTTTAGAGCTCTTTCAATCGCTCTTGTACTTTTTCCCAAATGATCTGCTAATGTGTCATTTTGATACCAGATATAACCGCGTGTAGATGCTCTGTAGCTTATATACATATAGAGCTGTTTATATTCGCATTCAATCTCTTTGTTAAATAAAAGCTTTGTCGGTATGACTAATTCTCGCGGTAATTTTAACTCTTCATTTTTCATAATAATCTCGTTTAAGTTTAACGCTTGTTTTTTTCTAAACTTAAGAAGTATTTGATATAATTATACGAAACTCTAAAAATTAAAACTC
>WFPU01000205.1 GCA_015487435.1 Sulfurimonas sp. | reverse complement strand
CTTTAGCTCTATGGATAAAAATATTCATCTCTTCATAGAGGTCTATACCCTCTGATTCTACAAGCTCAACAATAACTCTATTAGATACATTTTTTTCTTTTGCTAAATCAAAAAACCATTTCTCAATGTTGTTTGATATGATGTCTTCTACGCATAAATTTATAGAAAAAGAGTACTCGGAATCGCTAAACTTATTAAATGCTTTTGTAACTACTATCTTTGTCAGCTTTTTATACATTCTTGTTTTTTTAGATATCTCTAAAAAATGGATAGGAGCTATAATTTCGCCATCTCTTTTTTTTAAACGCATTAGTGTTTCATATTTTTCTATTTTTTTAGTTGTAATATTAATTATTGGTTGAAAATATACAATAATTCTATCCTCTTTAATTGCACTTGAGAGCTCTTTTGTCCAATCTAAATTCTTTTTATACTCTTCATCAGTATTAATTTTTTCACTATATACTGAGATATTATGATTTAATTTTTTAGCATGTTTATGCGCTATATGAGTATTAATTAATAGGTTCTCTTTTGTATAAGCTATTCCACAAGTAAGTCTTGTTGTAACATCTATATTTTCATCTATTTTTAACTCATACTTTTCATTTAGTTTTATAAATTCTTTAACCTTATTATAAAATTCTTTTTTAGAAGTTTTCCTCTTAAAACCCATAATTCCGAACTCATCTGAGCCTAAGTAGTATACATTCATTTCATTTTCAACAAAATGATTTTTAATTCTCAGAGCTAAATCTTTTAAAATTATATCGCCTATCTCATGTCCATAAAATTCATTTTTTTCTCTAAATAGATGAATATCAATAATTGCTAAATATGAAGCTTTTTGGATATCAATAATCATTTTTTGTCTGTTGTATAGCTTTGTAAAAGAATCAATTACCAATAAATCTTGAAACTCAATAAATGAACTTGCCATTTTTTTTAAAAAAGCATTTATACTTACACTAACTACACCTATCTCATCTTTATATATATAATTTAATTTATGTTGATCGTATATCTCAACTGGGGAAAGCCCATTGCTAATGCTATTGTTAATATTTTTTATGCTCAGTAATAGTTTTGAGACAGGTCGTCTGATTGTAATATCGAGTAAAACAACTAAGACTAATATGGTAATTATATATACTGTTAATAAAATCCATATTTTATCAGTTACTGAATTAGAGATAATTATATCTAGACCAACTGCCACTATAATTAATAAAGGAATATAAATTTTGTATGGTATTGCTAAATTTTTAAGTTTGTAAATCAATTATCTTCTTTAAGTATTATTTCAACAATTGTACTATTTTTTTCTAAATATATCATTAATTACTGTTTATATTATAATTTAACAAATTCTTTAATGTTGATATATTATATTTTTAATTTTAAGAATTAATTTTATCTTTTATTATTTTTGCTAATTCACTACACTTTGAAATTTTTTGAGAATAATTAAGACTATCTTTTAATAAAATATCTATAAAAGCACTACCTACAATAACTCCATCAGCACCTTTAATTTTATCATTTGCTGTTTTTTCATTTACACCAAAACCAACATATACAGGTGTCTGTGTATATTTTTTAATATTTGCTAAAAATGGTTGTAAATCTTCAGCTACTCCTGAACCAGTTATACCAGTATATGCTACCATATATATAAATTTTTTAGCATCACTTACTACTTTTTTTATTCTTGTTTCACTATCAGTTGGTGCTACAAAAGATATGTTTGCCATATTGTTATAATCAAATAATTTTTTATAAGATAAAGCCTCTTCATGAGGTAAATCAGGAATAATTATCCCGCTAAGCCCTAAATTTTTAGCATGAGGGATTAAAGTTTGCATATTTTGCTGATAAAAAGAGTTGAAATAACCCATCCATAAAGTATCTACTTTTGGTGCTACAACCTCTGTAATCTCTAAGAGATGTCTAAATTTAAATCCAAGCTCTAATGCTTTGTGGTTTGCCTTTTCAATAAGTGGACCATCTGCCACTGGGTCTGAAAACGGAACTCCAAGTTCAAGAGTATCTACACCATTTGAACCCAAAGAAAGAGCCAGATCTATACTAAAAGATTTTTCAGGATATCCTGAAGTTATAAAAGCTACTAAGTTTTTCAATTATCATCCAAGTCTGGTATTTTAAGTAGTGCGTATCTTATTTTTGAGAGAGTGTTATCTTGTTGTATATCATCTTTCCACTTTGCATAGATATCACTTATTTCCAATAACCAATTAACTGTATCTTCAGATATTGGTTTATTTTTTTCTCTAAGCTCTTCAAGTACTTCTTCAACAAAAGTTGAAAGTCTGTTCATAGATTCAATTTTTAGATAACCTGATGCTGATTTTATATTGTGAAAAACACGAAAAAGTTCATCAACACTTCTTCTATATTCATCAGGTTTTGATAAATCAACTATCATAACTTCCATACTCTCAACCATCATAGTATAATGATCATAAAACTCATCTACTATCTCATAATCAAAGTTAGCATCTAAGTCAGCTCTTATACCCATAAAAACACTCTCTCCTATGTATAGTAATAAAGCATGAATCACTCTTTACTTCAGCAGTTATTTGCTACTTATGTCAAATTATAGCAATTTTTAGTTAAAATACTTTTATGAATAAAAAAATGACAATAACTTCTATACAAAAAGCTAAAGGTGTGCAACCATTAGTGATGATTACAGCTTATGATGCACTATTTGCAAAATTATTAGAATCAAGTAGTGATATGATTTTAGTTGGCGATAGCTTAAATATGACTTTTGGTGGCAAACCCGATACTTTATCCGCAACTTTAGAGCAAATGATATATCATACAAAAGCAGTTTGTGAGGGTGCAAAAAATAGTTTTATTATTTGTGATATGCCTTTTGGAACTTATACATCCAAAGATGATGCATTAAAAAATTCTATAAAAGTTTTTCAAGAAACAAAAGCTGATAGTGTAAAAATCGAAGGTGGGGCTGATAAATCTGAGATAGTTAAACATCTTACATCTAATGGTATTGCTGTTTGTGGTCATATTGGTTTGCTTCCTCAAGCTTTTAGAAGTGAGGGTGGTTATAAAATCAAAGGAAAGACTAAAGAGCAAAAACAACAACTTCTTACCGACGCAAAAACCATTGAAGAAGCTGGTGCATTTTGTATGGTAATTGAGGGTGTAAAACCCGATGTCGCACGAGAAGTAGCTTTAAGTGTAGATATTCCTGTAATTGGAATTGGTGCTGGTAAAGATGTAGATGGACAGGTATTAGTATTTTCGGACATGCTTGGACTTTTTGAAGAATTTACCCCTAAATTTGTAAAAAAATATTTAGATGGAGCATCTTTAATTAAAGATGCTTTACAAAATTACTCAGATGAAGTTAAATCAAAAGAATTTCCAAAAGAGGAACACACCTATTAATGGCAAAGTTTAATTAATGGAACGTCTAGTTGAAATAGAAAAATTTGACTCCCAAGAGAGTGATAGTGAACTATCTCTTCGCCCAGATGCATGGAGTGAATATATTGGTCAAGAACAAATTAAAAAAAATCTAGGTGTATTTATAGAGGCATCTAAAAAAAGAGATGAAGCACTTGATCATGTTCTTTTTTACGGACCACCTGGTCTTGGTAAAACTACATTAGCTCTAATTATTGCAAATGAGATGAATGCAAATATCAAAGTTACAGCAGCTCCCATGATAGAAAAAAGTGGAGATTTAGCTGCAATTTTAACAAATCTTGAAGAGGGGGATATACTTTTTATAGATGAGATTCATCGTCTTTCACCTGCTGTTGAAGAGATTTTATATTCATCTATGGAAGATTTTCGTATAGATATTATCATAGGGAGTGGACCAGCTGCACAAACTGTAAAAATTGATTTGCCGAGGTTTACTTTAATTGGTGCAACAACTCGTGCAGGGATGTTATCAAATCCACTTAGAGATAGATTTGGAATGAGTTTTCGGATGAATTTTTATAGCTCAGATGAATTATCACAAATCATATCTCAAGCTTCAAATAAATTAGATAAAGAGATTATCAAAGATGCTGCTTTTGAGATAGCAAAAAGAAGTCGAGGAACCCCGCGTATAGCATTAAGACTTCTTCGTCGAGTTCGTGACTTTGCAGATGTTGCAAATGAGTTAGATATAAAACACTCTCGCACTAAGTTTGCATTAGATGAACTAGGCATCAACTCTTTAGGTTTTGATGAGATGGATATAAAACTTTTAAAACTACTAGCTAGTGCAAAAGGTAGAGCGATGGGGCTTAGTACTATTGCAGCTTCACTTAGTGAAGATGAAGGTACTGTTGAAGATGTATTAGAACCATATCTCTTAGCAAATGGTTATTTAGAGCGTACCGCAAAAGGAAGACGTGCAACTCGCTCTACTTATGATGTATTAAATATAGATTTTATAAATGAAAATGGAACACTATTTTGAATTTAATGTTAATGAAAATCAATTTAATAATTCATCTCGCCAATAGGCGTAGCTTCAGTGAGAGGAATTTTGCAAGGGATTCACTCCCTTGTAAAAGGAGACCAATATAATGAAAGCTAAATATTTTGTAAGTATCCTTTTTGCAACTTCACTTTATTGGATGTATCTTTTATATTCTCCATTTATTTTAACCATTACAATAGCTGCACTATTAGCAATATCTACCTCAAGTGTAGTAAATTACTTTGAGCGCTTATTCTCTTCAAAACTAAAAGCAGCGTTAGTATCTAGTTTTTTATTAGCGATTTTATTTTTTGCTCCACTTGGTTATTTTTTAACATCACTTACTCTTCAACTAAACAATATTGATGTAAAAACTTTTGAAGAACTAACCAAATATATATCTGCCCTTATTCGAAATCCACCAGAATATCTTTCATTTGCAAAACCATATTTTTTGGAAGAGTTTAAAGATATTGATGTAAACTCAATTACTTCAAAAATTATCTCTTTAACAGCAACAATTGGTGCTTTTAGTGCAGGTTTTTTGAAAAATGCTTTTTTAGTAATTGTGTTTTACTTTTTTGCACAATATAATGGTTCTACAATAGTAGATTACTTAAAACGCGTTATTCATATCTCGGCAAATGAAGCAAATCAACTAGTAAAAGAGTTAACAACTGTTATGAGTGTTGTTTTTTACTCTATTATTGTTAATGCAATGCTTCAAGGGATACTTTTTGGAGTAGTTATCTCTTTCATGGGATATAATGGACTTCTTTTTGGAATTATGTATGGGTTTGCATCTTTAATTCCTGTTATTGGTGGTATTTTAATGTGGTTACCATTTATGATTTGGGAATTCTCAATTGGTAATAGCCAAAATGCAATTTTTATAGCGCTTTATTCTATTGTCGTCATCTCTATAATTGCTGATACATTTATAAAACCATTAATTATAAAAGAGATTAACCATAGATTACTAGAGGATGATGATTCACGAATAAATGAATTAGTAATTTTCTTTGCAATCATTGCAGGACTTGCTACATTTGGATTTTGGGGTATGATTTTAGGACCAGCAATAACCGCATTTTTTCTAACTATTTTAAAACTTTTTGAGGCTAGAACTGAAGAGTATGAAAATTAATCCTCATAAATTTGTGGATAATCTGTTTTAAAGCGTCTATGTAGCCAAAACCAAGGTTCAGGTTCTTTTAATATCTCTTTACTTAACCAATCAGTTTGCATCTTTACTGATGCTAAAATATCAGCTTCACTATTATCACTTTTTGGCGGAATTATTTCATCGGAAAACTCTATAGTATAGTTTGTATCATCTTTTGTATGAATTAAAACAGGTATAATTGCCGCATCAAATTTTCTAGCAAAAAAAGCAGTTGTCTTAATTTGAGTTACTTCTTTGCCAAGAAATTCAACTACAATTCCATCTTTTTTACCAACATTTGTATCTATTAATAGAGCAATAGCTCCACCCGATTTCAATTGTTTTAATAATCCTTTTGTAGCACCTCTTCTTTGAACATATTTCATGCGCCATTTTTTACGAGATTCTAGTAAATACTTTTCAAAGTATTTATTTTTCATAGGTTTATAAACAATCATTACAGGTTCAAGTAAGGCACTAATCATTGCTCCACCAAGCTCCCAAGCTCCATAATGAGAAGTTATAAAAACTATAGGTCTGTTTGCTTCTTGTGCTTTTTTCACAACCTCTTCATTTATAAAAGTAATTTTTTTAGATATCTCTTCAATACTATAGTAATTACTTTCAAGTGTATGGAGAAAATTTAGTGATAAAAGTTTAAACGAATATTTTGTGATTTTTTGTATAAATTTTTCATCAACATCATCTCCATATATAAACAATATATTTTGCCTAACAACCTTAGTATATCTACGATCAAGTTTATAAGCTAAAAATCCGATAAAAATAAAAATAAGTTTTCTAAACTTCTTCGGCAATAACATTAAAAGTTTTTCAAAAGTTAAAAATAAATAAAAGCTAATCATAAACGTATTATATCAAAGCCATTATAAATATCCTTTTGCTATAATTAGTTAATTTTATTAATAAGGCAATTAAAGTAATGGTTACATTAGATATTCAGCAATTTTCCATTGGTCGAACAAAAGCAAGAGCATATTTTTGTTATCTATTTTCTAGAAACATTCCAAACAGGCTACCATCATTAAGCGAAGAGATGATTATGCCTCGTTTATTGAAAATAAAAGCAGATTTACAAAATTGTGAGGGTGTTTACCTTTTAGATTATAAAGGTGTACAAATCACCCCTACTTTTACATCTGGTAAGCAAATAGATGATGATGCAGGTAAAATTCGTGCAGACCGTGCATATTACTATCGTGCTGTTCGTGAAGGTAGATGTACTATAACTGATCCATACCCATCACTTATCACAAAAGAACTAACTGTTACCACTTCTCAACCAATTTATTGCGAAAATGGCGAGCTGAAATATGTAGCATGTTTAGATATGCCTCTTGATGAAGTGATAAAAATTTCACATCTAAATACACCAGATATTATGTTTTCTAAACTTTTCAAATATGGTTATGGAGCTTTTTCATTTGCTCTTATTGCGATAGCGTTATTACTGTTTATATCAGGGGTTCAAAGCTTTTTTTTATTTGAGATATCTCCATCACACTTTAAAATCAAAGATGTTTTTGAAGCTACAATTTTAATGACTTTGGCACTGGCTATATTTGATCTAGCCAAAACCCTCATCGAAGAGGAGATATTAGGTAGGCATAAAGAGCAAAACATATCAGGACCACATAAAACAATGGTTCGATTTTTAGGTTCAATCATAATTGCATTATCTATTGAAGCGTTAATGTTAGTATTTAAATTTGCTATTACAGATCCAGAACAACTGATATACGCTATTTATATCATTGGTGGGGTTTCTTTACTTCTTATCGGTTTAGCTGTATATATAAAATTTACAAAAGTTGAAGAAAGACAATAATGACAAACCAAACAATAGCAATTGTTGATTACAATATTGGAAATTTAGCAAGTGTGCAAAATGCATTTGCAAAACTAGGTAAAAAAACTGTTGTAGAGAGTGACCCTAATAAATTTAAAGATTATGATAAGTTAATTTTACCTGGTGTTGGTGCTTTTGGTGATGCTATGGAGCATTTAAAAGAAAGAGGGATGATTGAAGCTTTAAGAGAATATGCTTTAAGCAAAAAGTACATACTAGGTATTTGTCTTGGGATGCAACTACTATTTGAGAGTAGCGAAGAATTTGGGAGATATGAAGGTTTAGGACTTATAAAAGGGAGCGTAACAGCTTTTGATACAACTAAATTTAGTGAACCCTCAACCAAGGGGAGTATGCCTTTAAAAGTGCCACATATGGGTTGGAATAGAATGTTTACAAAGCAACATCCTCTTTTTAAAAATTTAGATGAAGAACATTATTTGTATTTTGTTCATAAATATCATGTAAATTGCACTAATCAAGAAGATATTATTGGACGTACAAATTATGGATATGAATTTACATCAGCTGTAGCTCATAACAACATCATGGGAATTCAGCCCCATCCAGAAAAAAGCCATAAAAATGGACTTAAAATACTTGAGAATTTTATTAACATGTAGATTAGATTCCAAATCGAGTTTGGAATGACGGAACGATTGTCATACTAAACGAAACAACCGTCACCCTAAACGAAACAACCGTCATACTAAACGAAACAACCGTCACCCTAAACTTGATTTAGGGTCTAATTATATAAGCAATTATAAATAAAATTAAGGAAACATAATGACACTTTACCCAGCGATAGATTTAAAAGATGGAAAAGCAGTTCGTCTTACAAAAGGTTTGATGGATAGCGCAAAAATTTACTCAGATGAACCATGGACTTTGGTTAAAAAGTTTGAAGAAATGGGCGCAAAATGGGTACATTTAGTCGATTTAAATGGTGCGTTTGCAGGTGAACCAAAAAACCTAGACCAAATCATTAAAATACGCCAAAATTGTAGTGTAAAGCTAGAGCTTGGTGGTGGTATTCGTGATGAAAAAACTATACAAAAAATGCTTGAAATTGGTATAGATAGAATTATTTTAGGCTCAATTGCTGTAAAAGATTCACAATTTGTAAAAGATATGGCAGCAAAATATCCCATAGCAGTTGGAATTGATGCAATAGATGGTTTTGTAGCTGTTGAGGGTTGGGGAGAAGTTAGCTCTATGCGTGCAACTGATTTAGCTAAAGAATTTGCTAATGCTGGTGTTGAAGCTTTAATCTGTACAGATGTAGGTAAGGATGGTACTTTAAGCGGTGTCAATGTGGATTTTACAGTAGAGGTCGCAAGGGCTAGTAAAATTAGCACAATTGCTAGTGGTGGCGTTAAAGATGAGAATGATATTGAGGCTTTAATTGCAACTAATGAAGTTGATGGAGTTATTATTGGAAAAGCTTACTACGAGGGTACCCTAGACTTAGCAAAAATGTTTAAATTATTAAATTAATAGACATAAAAAGAAAATTTTGCTACTATAGTGATAATAAAAATTGCAAAATATATATAAATAAAAGGATTTTAATTGAAATTACTTGTTGTTGATGACAGTTCTACAATGCGCCGTATTATTAAAAACACTTTAGCTAGACTTGGATATAAAGATATACTAGAAGGCGCTGATGGAGTTGAAGGCTGGAATCAATTAGATGCCAATCCAGATGTTGAAATGTTAATTACTGACTGGAATATGCCTGAAATGAATGGATTAGAATTAATTAAGAAAGTTCGTGCAGATGCACGTTTTACTGATTTGCCAATAATCATGGTTACTACAGAGGGCGGTAAAACTGAGGTTATAACTGCACTTAAAGCTGGTGTAAATAATTACATAGTAAAACCGTTTACTCCACAAGTATTAAAGGAGAAGCTTGGAGCTGTTATGGGTGTGTCGGAGTAATGCAAGAGAGCTATAATGAGCTCCATATCAACATCTCTTCTCACCACGAGTTATTCACTGATTTTTTAATTGATACTATTCCTATAGGATTTGAAGAAATAGATAATGGATTTATAGTTAGAAGTGAGGATGACTTAGAAACAATTGCTTGGGGTGTTGAACAATTTGCTGAGGCATTATCAAAAGCACTCTCAGTAACTATTGAATGTGAATGTAAGCAACAAAAACTTAAAAATAGCGATTGGGTAGAAGTTTATCAAAAGAGTGTACAATCTTTACAAATTGATAATTTTTACATCCATCCAACATGGGATGAACCAAGTTCAAATTTAATAAATATAGAGATTGATCCAGCTTTAGCTTTTGGAACAGGACACCACCCTACAACAGCTTCAGCACTTCGTGCAATATCAAAATATGTAAAACCTAATTTTAGTGTTTTAGATGTTGGCTGTGGAAGTGGAATACTTGGTATTGGAGCCGTCAAACTAGGCGCAGTTGTTGATGTATGCGATACTGACCCTGTGTCAATAGATAATACATTAAAAAATGCCAAATTAAATAAAATTGAATTTAATAAGGTTTGGGAAGGTTCATCCTCCTTAACAAAAAATACTTATGATATTGTTGTAGCAAATATAGTAGCTGATGTATTAACATTTATAGCAAAAGATTTAAAAATGGCAACCAAAGATG
>WFPU01000204.1 GCA_015487435.1 Sulfurimonas sp. | reverse complement strand
ATTTGAGAGTTTTTAAGGTTAGTAGTAACTCTAAAAGCTATATTTTTTACAACAAAGGTTGTTTTTTTTGCACGTCTTACAAGGTTTTTGTGCTTTTTAGGTATTCTTGGAATAGATTCCAAATCAAGTTTGGAATGACGGGTTGTGTCAAGTTTGGAATGACGGGTTGTGTCAAATTTGGAATGATGGGTTGTGTCAAATTTGGAATGACGGGTTGTGTCAAATTTGGAATGACGGGTTGTGTCAAGTTTGGAATGACTGGTTGTGTCAAGTTTGGAATGACGGGTCTCCCCCTTTTCGTCATTCTCTGGCTTGACCAGAGAATCTATATGAAATTTTGCATATATTTTTATAAAAGGTTTTGAAGTGGGGCGTGATTTTATCTCTGATAATTTAGTGTGATTTTGAGATACAAAACCGACAGTAGTGTCGGTTTGTGTAAGTATTATATCTTCGTTTATGCTAGAAAATCTTGAAGTGCTTTTACATCTGACCATGAATCATCTTTCATCTCATCAAGTGCTAGTATTAATGCTCTAGCAGCACTTAAAGTTGTAAAGTATGGGATACTTCTTCTTAGTACTTCTTGACGAATTACAGTAGCATCTTTTTTAGAAGTGTTATTATCAGATGTATTGATAGCCATTGCTATCTCATCGTTTTTCATACTATCTTCAATATTTGGACGACCCTCAGAAATTTTAAGTATAACTTCACACTCTACTCCAGCTTCTTCTAAAACCTTTTGTGTCCCTTTAGTTGCAACAAGTTTAAATCCATGTCTCACTAATCCAGAACCAATCTCTTTTGCGTGTTCCTTATCTGTATCTACAAAACTTAAAAAACATGTCCCCTCAGTTGGAATGTTATTTCCAGCTGAAAGTTGAGCTTTTGCAAAAGAGATTCCAAAGTTAGAACTAATACCCATAACTTCGCCAGTTGATTTCATCTCAGGCGATAAAACTAAATCAGCACCATAAAGTTTATGGAAAGGAAAAACAGCTTCTTTAACAGATAGATGACCTTTTAAATGGGGCTTTAATATATCATTTGTTTGGTGAACTATATTGTTATTATCATAATATTCTAGTGAGCTTTTTAGTGCCTCCCCCATCATAACTCTTGTTGCAATTTTTGCAAGTGGCATCCCTGTTGCTTTACTTACAAATGGAACTGTACGTGATGCACGAGGGTTCACTTCAATCAAATATATTTCATCTTGATAGATTGCGTATTGAACATTCATAAGCCCAACAACACCAAGACCTAGTGCTATAACTTTTGTTTGAGTCTCAACTTTTGCTATCATTTCATCAGTTAGATTTACTGGGGGAAGGGAGCATGCACTATCGCCAGAGTGTATACCTGCCTCTTCAATATGTTGCATTACTGAACCGATATATACATCTTTGCCATCACAAATAGCATCAACATCAAGCTCTATTGCTTGGTCTAAAAATTTGTCAATTAAAACAGGTGCTTCATTTGAAACAGAAATTGCAAGTTCCATATATTGTTCTAGTTCTTCTTGGCTATAAACTATCTTCATACCACGACCACCAAGAACAAACGATGGACGAACTAAAACAGGAAAACCAAGTTCTTGCGCGATTGATCCAGCTTCCTCTTTTTTGCGAGCTAGTCCATTTGCAGGTTGTTTAAGTCCATGTTTGATAACAAAGTTAGAAAATTGTTCACGGTCTTCAGCTAAATCAATAACAGCAGATGGAGTTCCAGATATATTAGCACCAATTTTAGTAAGCCCATCTGCAAGCTTAAGTGGAGTTTGTCCACCAAAGTGAACTATAATTCCATCTGGTTGCTCATTTTCAATAACTTCTCTTACATGCTCAAAATCAATTGGCTCAAAGTAAAGTACATCAGAAGTATCATAATCAGTTGAAACAGTTTCAGGGTTACAGTTGTACATAATACACTCAATATCCATCTCTTTAAGAGCAAATGCAGCATGAACACAACAGTAATCAAATTCGATACCTTGACCAATTCTGTTTGGACCACCACCAAGGATTAAGACTTTTCTTTTATCTGAGGTTCTATTTTTAACATTTGGAAGTTTGGTAATGTTTGTAGTTGAATAAAGATACGGTGTAAGGGCTTTAAACTCTGCTGCACAAGTATCAACTTCATTAAACTCTAGTGATACACCTAAAATTTTCCTAGCATCATAAACATCATTTTCACTAACATCATGATTTGAGTTTTTCTTAATTAATTGAGATATTCTTTTATCTGAAAAACCATCAACCTTGATAGTTCTCATAAATTCTGCATCAAATAAAATTTTATCTGTGATTGTAGTTTCAGATTCTAGCATCTCTTGCATTTGATATAAAAACCATGGGTCAATTGCACAAGTATCAAACATCTCCTCAACACTCATGCCACGACGAAAACCCTCAGCAACATAAAGGATACGATCTGCATTAGGACGACGAATTTCATGTTTTATAAATTCCATATCCGCATCTATCTCATTAAATCCACAAAGATTAGTCTCTAATGAACAAAGAGCTTTTTGAATAGATTCTTTAAATGTACGACCAATTGCCATAACTTCGCCAACTGATTTCATACTAGTACTTAAAGTATTTACAGCTTCTGGAAATTTTTCAAATGTAAAGCGAGGAATCTTTGTAACAACATAATCAATAACAGGCTCAAATGAAGCAGGAGTACCCGTGATATCATTTGTAATCTCATCAAGAGTAAATCCAACTGCAAGCAAAGTTGCTACTTTAGCAATAGGGTAACCAGTAGCTTTTGAAGCTAGTGCAGATGAACGAGATACACGAGGATTCATCTCAATTACAATCATTCTACCAGTTTTTGGACAGATTGAAAATTGTACATTACTCCCACCAGTATCAACACCAATCTCTCGTAAAATTGCAAAAGAAGCGTCACGCATTCTTTGGTATTCTTTATCTGTTAAAGTAAGGGCAGGGGCAACAGTGATACTATCGCCAGTATGTACACCCATTGGATCAAAGTTTTCTATCGCACATACAATGATACAGTTGTCATTTTTATCACGAATAACTTCCATCTCATACTCTTTCCAACCAAGCATAGATTCCATAATTTCTATTTCATTTACAGGGGAAGCTGATAGACCTTCTTGAACTAGTTTTTTAAACTCTTCCATGTTGTATGCTACACCTGAACCACCACCAGCAAGTGTAAAAGAAGCTCTAGAAATTACTGGAAAACCAATCTCTTTAACCGCTTCTATCGCTTCATCTACGCTATAAGCATTACGACTTTTTGGTAAGTCCATACCTATTTTTATCATAGCTTCATTAAAAGTTGAACGATCTTCACCTTTATGAATAGCTTGAGGAGTAGCACCTAAAAACTCTATACCCTCAAGCATCCCTTTTTCATACATAGATGTTGCAACATTAAGTGCAGTTTGCCCACCCATAGTTGGAAGTACAGCATCTACATTTTCATCTTTGATGATTTTTGCAATTACATCTTCTTTGATTGGCTCAATATAAGTCCTATCTGCAAATTCTGGATCTGTCATAATTGTTGCGGGATTAGAGTTGATTAGAACTACACGATAGCCTAACTCTTTTAAAGTTTTAACAGCCTGAGTTCCAGAGTAGTCAAATTCACAAGCTTGACCAATAATGATAGGACCTGAGCCGATAAGAAGGATAGTGTTTATGTCGGTGCGTTTTGGCATTGAAAACCTCTTGAAAATATAATAAGTACGTAAAGTTAATTCATTATAATTTTTCGGCTACATATTTTTTCAAAATAAGTGCTCGAAAATTATATAACTTAATGCATAAATTATGCGATTATAGCTAAAAGGTACTTAATCATGTATTAGGTTTGCATACGCTAGGTTCTTTTGCATAAAATTCGTAATTTGTAGGAGCGCAAATTTTCAAAGAAAATATGCAGCCCGAAAAATTACAATAAATGAATTTTATGTACTAGCGCACCTTTTTAATTATATGAAAATAGCTAGGTTCATTTGAATTATAATAAGGTTCAATAATCGCATTTTGATAACCTTGAGATTTAGTTACAGATAATACTCGTCCAACTTTTAAACCTTTAAAAAAAATATTATCAAGTCCAGATGTGGAGACTTCATCCCCCTTTTCAATTTTAAACCAAGAGGGAATAAATTCTATAACTATATTTTCATCATTATTCCCATGAGCAACACCAGGGGCTTTTTGTTTCCCTACATAAACTGCATAAGAGCATTTTATATCTCTATTTAAAAGAGCCAATGCTTTGTTGTTTTTAGGTATAACAATTCCAGCTACAAACTCTTTATATATTAATCCATATATTTTAGAGCTGTTATAATCATCTACTTCAAGCCAAAGTCTATTTAAATTACCAAACTCCTCATAAGAAATTGCACGAGTTAATTGTACTTTTGGAAAAGATTTTAATTCTGAATGATTTAGAGCAAACAGGTCAGTGATCTCAGATGCAAGTTGTTGCATCACTAGATGATTATTTTCATATTTTATTAAATTTTCTTTTAATTCTTCAATTTGAGAAGCTTGAAAAAAGTGTTTATCTATCGTATTTTGTGTATATTCTATAGTGTTGTGATAAGATGATTTAATTGAGTTAAGAGCTGTGACAAAAGGCCCTTGAATAGTGTTTGTATAATAAAGCGCACCCATTAAAAGTGCTACAAAAATAATAAAAAAACTAAATAACTCTTTATTCATTATCGAAAAGTTCTTGTAGCAAATCTATCTCTTCAAGTGCACGTCCAGTTCCACGAGCAACTGCTAAAAGAGGTTCATCTGCAACAAAAACAGGTATTTTAACAATATTAGAAAGGTACTTATCTAGTTGACGAATTAAAGCTCCACCACCAGTTAAAATAATACCATGATTTACAATATCACCAGCCAAATCAGGTGGCATTTGCTCTAATACATCACGAAGAGCTTCACCAATTTCACGAAGTGGTTCACGCATAGCTTCGCGAGCATCTTCACTCGTTAACTCTACTGAACTTAATAATCCTTCAACTTGGTCTCTACCATTTACAACCATAATAAGTTCTTCATCAAGTGCTACAGCAGTACCAATGTTGATTTTAATCTCTTCTGCTACACGTTCACCAATTAGTAAGTTGTATTTTTTTCTTACATAGTTGATAATAGCCATATCCATTTTATCACCAGCTGTACGGATTGATTTTGAAAGCACTAATCCTCCAAGTGAAACAACACCAATCTCTGTAGTACCACCACCAATATCTACAACTAAATTTCCTTGAGGATTTCTAATCTCTATTCCAGCACCAATTGCAGCAGCCATAGGCTCTTCTATAAGAAAAACCTCTCTTGCTCCAGCACTTAAAGCAGCTTCTCGAACAGCTTTACGCTCAACCTGAGTAAGACCATAAGGTACACAAATAATGATTCTAGGAGATATTAAAGATGAACGACCATGTGCTTTTTCAATAAATTTTCTAATCATCTTTTCAGTCATATCAAAATCAGCAATAACACCATCACGCATTGGACGAATTGCTCTAATATTGCCAGGAGTTTTACCAACCATATCTTTTGCTTCTTGACCAACTGCTAAAACACGAGCATGACCATATTTTTCAGTTTTAACTGCTACAACTGATGGTTCGTTGATAATGATACCACGACCTTTTGCAATAACGATAGTATTTGCTGTACCTAAATCTATTGATAAATCGTTTGAAAAAAGACCGATTAATTTATTGAAAATCATTTTTTTACCTTATGCTGTTTTTTTGTTTTGTTTTTTAATATATATTGGTTGTGCACCATCTTCAATAACTTCTTTAGTGATTACAACTTCATAACCTTCGTATTCTGGAAGTTCATACATTATGTCTATCATATTTTCTTCTAAGATTGCGCGAATTCCACGAGCACCAGTTTTACGTTTAATAGATTTAGTAGCTATTGATTTAAGTGCATCTTCTTCAAAAGTTAATTCAACATCATCTATACTGAAAAGTTTTTTGTATTGTTTTATAAGTGAATTTTTTGGCTCTGTTAGTATCCGAACCATATCTTCTTCTGTTATCTCACTAAGAGATGCAATGATGGGAAGGCGACCAATTAGCTCTGGTATAACTCCATAAGATATTAAATCATCTGGTTCAACCATATGATAAGTTGTCTCTTGTTCATCTTTTGATTTTTTCTCTTGTCCAAAACCAAGAATATTTTCACCTTGTTTTTTCTTTAATATATCATCTAGACCATCAAAAGCACCACCACATATAAATAGAATTTCTCTAGTATTTATAGTTGTAAACTCTTGATTAGGGTGTTTTCTTCCACCTTTTGGTGGAATGTTTACATCAGCACCCTCAATGATTTTTAGTAGTGCTTGTTGAACACCCTCACCAGATACATCACGAGTGATAGAACGATTTTCACTCATACGGGAAATTTTATCTACTTCATCTATGAAAACTATACCTTGTTCAGCTTTTTTTACATCACCATCTGCTGCTTGAATAAGTTTTGTTAAGATATTTTCAACATCCTCTCCAACATAACCAGCTTCAGTTAAACTCGTAGCATCAGCAATAGCAATAGGCACATTTAACACTCTTGCAATTGTTTGAGCCATTAAAGTTTTACCAGATCCAGTTGGACCAATTAGGAGTACATTTGATTTTGCAATTTCTGTATCATCCTCTAAAGCAGTATCATTTTTAAATATACGCTTGTAGTGGTTATATACAGCTACACTTATAAGTTTTTTAGCCCGTTCTTGACCAATTACATAATCACTTAAAAAGTTGTTCAACTCTTTTGGTGTCATCAGCTTAGTTACAGTTTCTGTTAATTCTTGATCTTGTTTATTTTGCTCTTTTTCATCACCAAACATAATTTTATATGCACTAGTTACACAATTTTTACAAATATATACACCATTACCAGCTATAAGTGGATTTACCTCATTTTCTACAGCATCACAAAAGCTACATCTTCTATTTATCATAAATTTTTTCTTTCAAAAGGGATCCCTCTTTTTGTTTTAAGTACAAAATCACACAAATCGTTTACATAGTGATTTTTTGTATTTTCTAAAATTTCGCTTGCTGTATCTTTTAGTGGTTTACCAGACTCAAAAAGATCTCTATAAGCTGATTTTAATTCATTTATATCTTCACGCTCTAAATTTCTTCTAAGTCCTGTAAGGTTTAATCCGCGAAGTGACGCACGATTTCCCTCAGCCATACAAAAGGGGGGTAGATCTTGTGCAAGAGCAGAAGCTCCACCAATCATTGCATAGTCTCCAATATGAACAAATTGATGGATAGGTGTCATCCCACCAACAACAGCATAATCGCCAACTTCAACATGTCCAGCTAATGTAGCTGCATTTGCAAAGATACAGTGATTTCCAATAATAACATCATGTCCTAAATGAACATAACCCATAAAAAGGTTGTGGTTTCCTACAATAGTTTTTCCACCACCACCTTTAGTCCCAGGATTAAAAAGTGAAAACTCTCTAATTGTGTTATTATCACCAATAATTAACTCAACAAACTCTCCATTATATTTCAAATCTTGTGGAATAGAACCAATTACCGCATGTGAAAATATAGTATTGTTTTTTCCAATAGTAGTATTTCCGTAAATACAAGTGTTTTGTGCTATTGTAGTTCCATCGCCTATCTTTGCATCCTTTGATACAAAACAAAATGCTCCAATTTCTACATCTTCACCAATGGTTGCACCATCTTCAATGATAGCATGTGGGGATATTTTACGACTAGGCATTTAGTGCCTCTTTGCATTGATCTTTAGCTCTAATACTCAATATTTTAACCTTTTACTTATCTACAATCATAGCTTTTAGTTCTGCTTGAGAAACTAAAGTATCATCAACGAAAGCTTTTCCATCTAAAACCCAAATAGCACCTTTGTTTTTAATAACATTAATGCGATATTCTAATCTATCTCCTGGTTTAACAGGGGAGCGAAATTTTGCTTTATCGATACTCATAAAATAAACTACTTTATTTGCAGCTTCTTCTTTAGTCATATCCATACTTTTAAATGCAAGAATTCCACCAGCTTGAGCCATACCCTCAAGTATCATAACACCAGGGTAAATTGGATGACCTGGGAAATGTCCTTGAAAAATGTTATCGCCAATAGTTACATTTTTAAAACCAACTAATAATTCGTTTGGAGTTATATCTGTAACACGGTCTAAAAGTAAAAATGGGTAACGATGAGGGATTATCTCTTGAATTTCCATAACATCCATAGTCATATGCAAAAGCCTTATATAATAATTTTGGATATTTTAGCTAAATATATATTAGATTTTGATTAGTATATGTAGTTTTTCTTTGATATCTTCATAAGTTTTTGCATTTAATTCTATAGTTAGTTTAGTCTGTGGAATTTCTTGTAAAACTACGATTGGTGTTAGGTCATAATTTCCACCCGAAAGAGTATTTCTAAATTTTAGCTCCTCTTCAAAACTAGGTGGATTAAAAATTAAAGAATTTATACTTTCATAGTTGAGTTTAGTTACTTCATTAAAATTCTTGAGTGTTATAAATTTAATCTCTTCACGATTAAAATAATGAATATTATCTATGTTGTATTCAATTTTGCCTTGTGCTTTTTTTCTAGGAAGTGTTGAATATGACAAAGCATAAGCAGGTAATAGATCTTTTTTACCAACTATAACTTTAAAACTAAGTTGGCGATAATTTAAAAACTTTTGTTTAACGATTTTATACTCTATATTTTTTTCTTCTAACTCATTTCGATATCTATACATCTCTAATCGCTCTTGAATTGATGCTGGTAGTATTTGATTTGATATGGGGGAGAACATCTCATCCATTAAACGATTTTGTTGCTCTCTTTGCATAGTTAGACCATATATACAGCCACAATAATCTTGTCGGTAAAGTTGTTTCTCTTTTGTAACGCGAGATTGATCTTGTGTGCCGCCATTAGCTCTATAATCAACCGCTATAAACTCTACCCCATGTTTAGCGTAAAATTCATCACCGATGCGTTTTAATTGAATTTGTGATTTTAGTGGGCTTACAAGTAGGGTAGTTGTAATTTTTGTCTCACCAAGAGATAGTGCTTTTTTGGCACTTACACGAAACCGTTTATCGAAACAAACTTCACAGCGTTTTCCTTTTTCAGGTTCATTTTCTAAGCCATTAACAGCTTCAAGCCAATCTTCAAAATCATACTCCCCCTCAATAATCTCTATACCTAATTTTTTACAAGACCTCTCTACATCTAAAAGTCGTAATTGATATTCTGAATATGGGTGGATGTTAGGATCGTAAAAAAAACCAATAAGTTTTTCATCTGGGAACTCTTGTTGTAATTTTTCTAAAAAAAAATGAGAATCTACACTGCAACAAATATGTACTAAGATAGTGTCCCCTTTTTTATGAAATTATAGCAAATCTAAAATAAAATAGACTCCTTGCATAACCTAGATTCTGAATCAGTTCAGAATGACAAAAGTTAAAGCATATAATTTTTTGGTTATGAAAGAAGTTTAATATTTTAACTCTTAATATCTCTAAATAATAAAAGTGATATAATTTTCAAATAAACTATAAAAGATTAGGTATGAAAAAAAATAAAATTATTGTTATTGGCGGTGGTTATGCAGGTTTGCGTACTATTGAAAAATTAGCAAAGAATCCTCAAAACGATATTATGCTACTTGATAAAAATCCTTACCATTTTATGCAAACAGAGGTGTATGATTTAATTGCAAATGAGGAAGATTTTGCACAGGTATCAGTTGATCTATTCACTTTTTGCATGGGCTTTGATGAAAATGTTGTATTTTATAAACAAGATGTAACTAACATTGATTTTATAAATAAAAAAGTGATTACAGATGTAAATAGATTTAGTTATGATTATCTCGTTCTTGCTGTTGGTTCTCGTACAAAATTTATGTCAAATGTTAAAGG
This sequence comes from Sulfurimonas sp., assembly GCA_015487435.1. Lineage (GTDB taxonomy): Bacteria > Campylobacterota > Campylobacteria > Campylobacterales > Sulfurimonadaceae > Sulfurimonas. The sequence goes on along the minus strand of WFPU01000204.1, from coordinate 2,556 downwards.
TTTAAGAGAATATGCACATGGTATAAAAGCATTACATCGTGCAATGTACTTCAAGCAAAAATTTGAGATGTCCCTATTTAAAAGAGTTGATGAGAGTGGAACTAGTTGTAACGCTTTAAACATAGTTATAGCTGGTGGTGGACTTAGTGGGGTAGAAATTGCTGCTCAAATGGCATCATTTTCTTTAGATTTTTATTCAAATAATAATTTCATTTGTAGAAAATTAAATATAGTTTTAATAAATTCAGGTGAACATATCTTAAAAGGGATAGATAAAAAACTTGTTCAAAAATCTGATGAAAGACTAAAAAAATTAGAGATAACCATTAAAAATAATAGAAAAGTTGTTGAAGTTAAACAAAATAGTGTAAAACTTAGTTGTGGGGAAGTGCTTCAAATGGATTTTATGATTTTTGCGGGCGGGGTTGAGCCAAATCATCTTATTTATGCTTTAAAAGTAGATAAAAATGAAAAGGGTTATGTTGTTTCTAATGAATTTTTAGAGATTCCAGAGCATAAAGGAACATTTGTAATAGGTGATTGCACAACTATATATGATAGTAATGATGAGATTGTAGCCCCAACAGCGGATACAGCTGAACAGATGGCTGAACTATGTGCAAAAAATATAGATAGATTAATAAATAATAAGCCATTAATAGAGCATAAAATAAAATCTCGTGGAGTGTTAATAGCATTAGGTAGGGGTTATGCAGTATCTAAAATTTTTGGTATGTACTTTAGTGGGTATATAGCGTTTATAATGAAAAAAGCTGTAGAGAGGCTTTATGCTAAAAAATTAGATATGCAATCACACAAAGGGTGTAAAAAGATATTTAAAGATTAAGTTTGTTTAGTTTTATCTTTTGCTCAAGATAAAACTAAACTAAAACTAAAATTTTACTTGCTCTCTACAATTGAAATGGAGTTTATTGTATCTTGGTTATCGACAGTAGATAAAACATCAAAACTAGCACTGTCATCTTCTTCAATAGCTCCAAAAACAGTGTGAACGCCATCTAAGTGAGGAGTGTCAACAAAAGTGATGAAAAATTGACTTCCACCAGTATTTGGTCCAGCGTGAGCCATAGAAAGTGTACCAGGTTTGTGAACAGAAGTATTAGTTGAAGTCTCACATGCTATTGCCCATTCAGGCCCGCCAGTTCCAGTTCCAGTTGGACAACCACCCTGAGCCATAAAACCAGGGATTACACGGTGAAAAGTTAAGTTATCATAAAAACCAGAGTTTCCTAAATGTGCAAAGTTTGCAACTGTATTTGGAGCTTCTTCTGGAAATAATTTTAACCATATATCACCTTTGTTTGTTGATATTTTTGCGTATTGTAACTTAGCTAATTCATCAGCACTTAGATTGTATTCTTTTAATTGAGTTTTTCCAAACATTTATAGTCCTTTTATAGTGGTAGTCTTTTTGATTTTTGAAATTATAGTTAAAATTTATTAATGCGCCAATTTTGATAATTTTGATATAATTTCAAAAATAAAATAGACTTCTTGTATAATCTAGATTCTGAATCAAGTTCAGAATGACAAAAGTTTGATTCAGAATGACAAAAGTTTGATTCAGAATGACGAAAATATGAGTATATAGTCATTCCGTGCTTGACACGGAATCTAGTTTTTTTGGTTGTGCAAGAAGTCTAATATATAAGGTTTTTTAATATGGAATTATGCGTAGCACTCGATTTGCCTACAAAAGAAGAAAACTTAGAGCTAGTTAAAAAGATACAAAATTATGATGTTTGGTTAAAAGTAGGACTTCGTACATATATTCGTGATGGTGAAGATTTTTTAAAATCTATTAAAAAAATAAACCCTGATTTTAAAATATTTTTAGACCTTAAACTTTATGATATTCCAAATACTATGGCTGATTCTGCTGAATCTATCATGGGACTTGGTGTTGATATGTTTAATGTTCACGCTTCTGCTGGTAAAAGAGCTATGACTACAGTGATGGATAGACTTAAAAAGTACGATAACCGCCCAATAGTTTTAGCTGTAACAGCTCTGACTTCTTTTAGTGAAGATGAGTTTAAAGATATATATGAAAAGGATATATCAATTAAAGCTGACCAGTTTGCAAAAGATGCGATGGATAGTGGATTGGATGGTGTGGTGTGTTCAGCTTTTGAGAGTGAATCTATTAAAAATATAACTTCAAAAGAGTTTATGACTTTAACTCCTGGAATTCGTCCGTTTGGAGAAGATTCTGGAGATCAGCAAAGGGTAGCTGATGTTTTATTTGCTAAGAGTGCGTTAGTTGATTTTATAGTAGTTGGTCGCCCAATTTACCAATCACAAAATCCTGCTGAAATGGTTGAGAAAATTTTAAAACAAATATAGATTATTTTTAAGCTTTATATTATGATTATCTGATTATAATTGCGAACTTCAAAATGGACAAGTGGGTGAGCGGTTTAAACCACATCCCTGCTAAGGATGCGTATGGGTAACTGTACCGAGAGTTCAAATCTCTCCTTGTCCACCACTTGAAGTGCCTATCTATAGGATTTTAAAAATCATACTTCATTT
>WFPU01000203.1 GCA_015487435.1 Sulfurimonas sp. | reverse complement strand
CCTTAAGAGCATAAGGTAAGTAAATTAAGTCTAAATAAGTAATAAATAGCTAAAATTTCATATTAATTATAAATAAGGACATTTTTGTTAAACCTTCCAAATGCTCTTGCATTTTCAAGAATTTTGCTAGCACCATTACTTTTTTGGGTTATTTTAAATCCAGATGTTTTTACAGATAATGGGTACCATATAACATGGAACTATTATATCGCTGCACTAATCTTTGTCTTAGCTAGTGTTACTGACTTTTTTGATGGATTTATAGCACGCCAATGGAAGCAAATGACACTTCTTGGTGGAATTATAGACCCGCTTGCTGATAAAATGTTAACTCTCGCTGGGTTTTTAGGTTTAATGATGGTTGGAGAAGCTTCTGCTTGGGCAATATACATAATAATAATTCGTGAACTGTTTATTACAGGTGTTCGTACCGTTGCTGTGAGTGAAGGTATTGATGTTAAAGCATCAATGGCTGGAAAAATTAAAACAGTAGCACAAATGTTTGCAATAGGGTTTTTAATTATGAGATGGGATTATGCTACTGAGTTACTTTGGTTTGCTGTATTTTTAACTGTATATTCAGGCTTAGAATACCTTTGGGGATTTAAAAAAGCACTCTTAAAGGATGAAATTTAATGTCTTGGTTAGTCTCACTTTTAGTACTTTCAGCTTTAATCTTTTTTCATGAACTTGGTCACTACGTGGCAGCTCGCTTAATGGGTGTATATGTTGAAGTATTTAGTATTGGTTTTGGTAAAAAAATGGTGTCGTTTCGTAAATGGGGGACTGAGTGGAGTATATCTATGATTCCTCTTGGTGGTTATGTAAAGATGAAAGGTCAAGATGATAGCGATCCAACCAAAATAAGTTTTGATGAGGATAGTTACAATGCAAAAACACCAATGCAAAGAATCTTCATACTTTTAGCTGGACCTGCAGCAAATTTCATTTTAGCTTTTATACTTTACTTTACTATAGCACTTGGTGGACCTCAAATTCTTTCCCCTGTTATTGGAACTGTTGTTAAAGACTCCCCTGCTTTTATAGCTGGTCTTGAAACAAATGATACGATTCGATCTATAAACGGCATAGAGATTACAACTTGGAAAGAGATGGCTAAAATCATTGAGCATTCTAATGGTTCATTAAATTTTACAATCGAACGAGATGGATTTTTAGAGGTAAAAAATTTAACTCCTAAAATCTCTCAAAGCACCAATATATTTAATGAAGTTATTGACAAAAAGATGATTGGAATTGGTAGTGCTGGAGTATCTCATACATTAGAACTAAATCCATCTGAGACTATATCCTATGCAATGGAACAAACTATTTTTGCCTCGACTATTATATTTACTAGTCTTGAAAAACTTATAACAGGTGATGTCCCAGCAAAAGAGCTAGGCGGAGTAATAAGCATAGTAAAACTTACATCTGATGCAACAGATGCCGGCTGGATGAGTGTTTTGTTTTTTGCAGCATTAATTTCAGTTAACTTAGGTGTACTAAATCTACTCCCTATCCCTGCACTTGATGGTGGACATATTATGTTTAACATATATGAGTTTATAACTAAACGAGCTCCAAGTGAAGCAATTTTAATTAAACTTACCATTATAGGATGGGTAATGCTTTTTTCCCTTATGGGATTAGGACTCTTTAATGATATTAACAGATTGATGGGATAGTTGGACTGCCCAGTTAGATTATTAACTCCATTCTTGTAGCTTACCTTTTATATCTATACAGGTAAGATAAAGTCTTAAATCAAACTCTACTTGATGATATGAACTTTGCATATATTCACACATTTTATAAAATGCTTTGTTATGCTCTTTTTCTTTAAAATGGGCTAACTCATGTACAGCTATCATTTGTAAAAACTCTTGCGGAACATTCTTAAACATTGATGCTATTTTAATTTCATTTTTTGCTTTTAGTTTACTTCCTTGCACACGAGATATAAAATGATGTGAGCCTAAAGCATTATGTATGACATTTATTTTTCCATCATAATTAACTTTACTTAATGTGGATGATTTTTTCATATATTCATTTTTAATTTCAGTTAGATAACTAAAAAGTTGTTTATCACTTTTTATATTATGTGCAGTTGGGTATCTGTCTAAAAT
>WFPU01000202.1 GCA_015487435.1 Sulfurimonas sp. | reverse complement strand
GTAAGAGATATAACAAGATTAACAACTATTTTAATTTAGCTGTTAAATATATAACTGATTATGCAATTTCAAAGAACATAGGCTCTATTGTTATTGGAGATTTTTCAGATATTAAACAAAACATTAATATCGGTAAGAAAAATAACCAAAACTTTGTAAATATCCCTTATGGTATATTTAAGAGAAAACTACAAAGCAAGTGTGAACAATTAGGTATAAACTACTACCTGCATGAAGAAAGTTATACTTCTAAATGTTCGTTTCTTGACAATGAACCGATTAAAAAACACGAAGTCTATTTAGGCTCACGCATAAAGCGTGGACTATATAGAACCTCGAAAGGATATTTGATCAACTCTGATGTTAACGGAGCTGCAAATATTCTATCCAAGTTCTTAATAAGTAACTCTCAGCCCCTACCAAAAGTAGTAGCCAAGAGATATGGGTGTGTCAACCATCCACCAAGATTAAAACTAAACGACTTAGTCGCTTAGAAATCTTCAAGCTTCGCCATTTATGGCGGGGTAGTTGACAATCATTTTATTAACATATAGATAATATGGAAAGATAGAAGTCCTAACAAATAGAAGGCAAATTCTTTTGGCTACATCTTAAAAGAGCTCATGGTGTCTCTGAGATCATGCGATACTCTACCTTCTATATCTTTTCTCGTAAAGAATATATAGCTATATGTCATACGTTCATCAAATTCAGAATAATCCAAATGTACAGGTTTTGTAAATATCTTCTCATACATTTCGCATGAGCTGGTAATTGTTTCGATGACAGATTCTACAAGATGAAATTGATCCGCGTTCATATCTTTTGATGAAAAAGGAAGCTCTATTGCAAGTGATGTTGACGTATAATAGTCGTATCTCATATAGTAGTGAATAAAAGCATAGATGGCAACTCTAAAACTTTTAAATAAATCATTGCTATCGCTCTCACCAACGAACTGAATATTGTTAAGAACGCAAAAGCGAATATTTTCCGCATAGTCAATGTCTTTGATCTTGCTGATGTATTTTTCATGTTGATAACAAAGAGCATCCACAGATGCTGATGAAGCACCTATCTGAAAACAGTTGTCACTATTAAATGCCATTAAATCAAGATACGATTTTATAACTTCCTCTTGGTCGAAATACTCATTCGTACCCACATGATACGGAAAAGTCTGCGATGTGAAAGTTGCGATAAGATTACTGGGAACAAAAAACTGAATTGTTTTTGCCTCAAAAAAAGGATCTTCATCAACAAATCTCTCTTCAAACAGATGGCTATCATTCTCTGAAAACATAAAATCTAAAACATCGTCAAATAATTCATTGTCAATAGTTGCGGACATAAATTTATCGGGCACATGCTCCATGCTCATTGCTTTCATCTCTTCCAAGTCTGAATACTTGTGAAGTTCTATATCTGAAAATAAGAACTTTAAGTCAAATGAAGGGAGGTTTTTATTAAGTACAGAAAGAGCTGCATTATAACTTTTATAGCCAATATCTCTAGCATACAAGTTAAGTTTTTGCGAACTTTTAATGTTTTTTTCTTTGTATTTTTTATGTGCTATGTATTTAAAGCACTTCGTTGTGAGGGTACACATATTTTAATCCTTAAGTGTATTGTTTGATTTGTTCTTGCCCCTGTTAGAACACAAAACGCCTAAGTTGCCAATGTGCCATAAGCTTAAATATTGAATTTACTTTTTCCATAATGCAGGGCGGAAGGTAGAAATAGACCTATAAAAAATTATAGGAAAAATACACTTAAGTAGCATTTAAACGACTTCAACTTCTCTTGCTCTTGACCGAAATAGCATAGATCTAAATCTTGGATTATAGAAGAGGATTATAGGCCATGGTTTACTCAGTATTCCCTCATACTCCTCTGAGGCTTTACGCCTGCCAAGAAACTAAGCAACTCGCTGTTTTATGTGCTATAATAATAAAAAAAAGGTTTTTCTTGTGTTGATCGAGCAGGATGGTCATATTTTTACTGTTTCTGAATTATCCATTTCAGATGCAAAGGAATGGGATAATAAATACAGACAAAAAGAAGGATTTAGTCTGATAGATGTCTATGTTTATTGTAAAGTGTTTAATCGCTTTTGTTCGTCCATTGGCTATATTGTCAAAACAAGCGATGGTGAATTTGCCGGATATTTTGCTGTTGCGTATGACTATCGATGCTTCACTAAGAACAAAAAGATCACAACATATCTATGGTATATCGAGCGAAGACGTGAGATAAATTTTAAACTTTTGAAGCTTTTTTTTCGTGCAATATCAAAGATTAATCCATCCAAAGAGTATCCGCTATGGTTGCATGCAGACCCATCAGGCGGAAGCGACCTGCT
>WFPU01000201.1 GCA_015487435.1 Sulfurimonas sp. | reverse complement strand
TCCCATTTCTCTGCTTCTTCAAGCTTTCTAAACCCAGCATTTTCAAACATCATCGCCATATTCTGTGTTGCATGAAAAGGCGTCGGTGAAGCATCTAAAAACCCTAAAAGCCCTTCATTAAAATCTTGTTTGTTCATATTTTACACCCTTTTTGAAGCTTTTTTATAAACTTCCATTTCATTACGTTTACCAACGGCGATGACCTCTATAATAATTTTATCTTTTACAATTTTATACACTATACATATCTTTTTATTGTCAGCATACATTTTTCTGCATCCTGAGAGATCATAGCCATTTTTATTTCCAAGCAGAGTACCAAGCTCTGGAGATTTTTGAATCTTTTTAAATTGTTTATAGACAAGGATTCTTTCTCTATTAGAAAATTCTGCCAAATCTTCATGTGCTTCAAGAAGTAACTCTAACTTATAGTTCATCTATATCTATTCCATAGAGCTTTGCGGAATCTTCTAAAGATATGTACTTCTCTTTTGGTGCATTTTCCCTTGCTTTTACAGTATTATAGATCTCAATATGTTCAGCCATTTCAAGTGCCTCTTGCATTCTTTCATACTCTTCTATCGGTACTATCACGGCTTCAAGTTTGTTATTTTTAGAAATAGCTATCTTCTCTTTTGTGTATGATGTCACATCCTTGAGTATTTTAGAAAAATTTCGTGCTACATCACTTGCAGATATTATTTCATCTCTTCCATACGCTACCATATCTTACACCTTATTTTATGTATTATTTTACATATTATAGCAAATATTTATTTTTTTAGATATTCTTTGTATATATTTATGATTTTTTCTATCGAATTTACAATATTAAGTAATTCAATATAATCGGAATATATAGGTACTTTACCGTTAGCATAGTAATCTGAGTTAAAACAAGTAAACCTTTCTTCAATAAAAATATAAATTTTATCTTCTTTAAAAGTTATCGAAACACCTTGTCCGAACAAATCAACTATTTTTTCTGTTATGTTTCTTATCTCTTTAGTTATTATTTTAGAATAAATCACATATTTACCATCTAAAACATTCTCAGTTTTAAAATCTTTTTTTATAAATGTGTTCACTTCTTTTATGGAAGGAAATAGTTTTTTTTCAAAAATATAAACTTCTGAATCAAAAAAACTGACATTATTGATAGTTATAAACAGCCCCTGTTGCATATTTGAAAAGGGTATGACCGGATTATTAATATCTGATGTATTAATATATGTAGATGCAATAGTTATTTGATGTTTGTCAAAAACATATTGAATTGACCAATCACTTTGAATAGTTCGTGAAGCTAATATATTATCATATAGAAAAAATATATCTGATTTTCTTGTATCATTTCGTAAATCTTTATTGTTTATTGTAAAATGAGCTTTCTCTACTAAAATATTTAAAATTTTAGGGAAAATTCTTTGTTCTAAAATATCTTTATATTCATACTTAAAAACATATATTCCAAGATAGTAAATCATCAAGGACATAAAAAGTACTAAAATAAAGAAGATAAGATGAGCATCAAAATAGTTAACTAAAGCAAGTGTTCCGAGTACTATAATGAATAAAATTGAAGTTAGAATAAAGAGTTTATTTTCCGTTTTTTTAGCACTTTTTTTTATATTATCAAGATCTTTTTGTATGCTGTGCGTATATTTTTCAATAAATAACTCTTTTTTCAAAAAGATTCCTTTTTCTATCCTATTATATCCACATGCTCATTCCCCTCAAGTGCGCCGATGATCTGACTACCTACTCGAATGGCGGAGTCTATGACTACGTTGTGGAGTTTTGAGATGATGGTCACTTTGAGTGGGCGATTTCCCGGGTTTTGACGGATGAGTGCGTAGAGATTTTGCTAACACGTCAAAGTCATTACTCAGTCTCACAGCGAGATTGATCGGCTCCGGTGGGGCTTCTTGCACCTCTTTTTTGACTTTTTTCGTCTCTTTTTTGGCCTGTTTGAGTGTCATTATCTTTGTCACATTGAGTCTTGGTCCAAAGTCGGTGTGTGTGACTCTTGCTTTAAAGGCAACCGGTTCTTCCAAGTCCATCGCTTCAAGCTGTTCTAGCT
>WFPU01000200.1 GCA_015487435.1 Sulfurimonas sp. | reverse complement strand
TACTCTGTTTTGTTATCCTGCTTGTCTATCTATAAGCCTACCACTGATAAACTTATGAAGTATACTTGACATAAGTGTTTGATAAGGAAGTCCTTCTTCAACTGCATAAGCCTTAATGTCCTCTAGGTCTTTAGATGACATACGAAGATTAACCCTCTTATCCTTTTTAAGTGTATTTTTTGCAATCATTTGATGTGAAGCTATTTCATCTTTTAGATTTTCTACAGAGTTCCATTCATTAGATTCTAATGAATCTAAAAGTTCTATTTCTTCATCTTCTAAAGTAAACTTTTTCATTTTGATGCTCCTAAATATTGTTTTGTTAATTTACGACTTGGAATGATGGTTTTTAAAAATCTTTCATTATCATTTTCTACAAAAGGTACTGCTATAACATACTCTTCTATTTTGATAATTAAGATTTTTTGATGAGCAAATTTTTCTTTGTTTGGATGATTGACTATGTCAAGTAAATCACCATTTTCAATATGAGAAACGATTTGCTCAAAACTAAAGTTACGTTCTCTTTTCAAAAGAAGATTTTTTTCATTGTTCCAATTATATGTAATCATGCAAAAATTATAGCACTATGTGTGCCTTTTGTCAATATTCTTAAATGAGAGGATAACGTTTGAATAGAGCTAATAAGTTGCCGCTAGGTAACTTATTAGCTCCTATGTTTTGTTATGCATTTGTGTTTGTACTAGTAGTACTCACAGGTAGACTACAAACTTCATCATACAAATTCACTAAATGTTCGACTGTCAAGTCTAAAATAGGCTCATACATAAATGAATTTAGATGAATATTTGAACTAACTGTGATACTGATTTTTTCTAATGTACGCAACGAAGGTGATGAAGATGCTAGAGATGAGTAATCTTTAATCAGGTTACCAAATTGGCTCGTTGATTGACACCAATAGTTTGGCTCATTTTTGAGCAAGCGAAGCTCATTGATTAAAAATATTTCTGCTTGCATACGTATTGCTATAGACAGAAGAACTTTATCTTCAAGATTCAATCCATCATGTGTAGTTCGTTTGCAAATTTCTGTAGCTTTTGTAAAAAGTAAATCTTTCACTGGTTGAGTATTAGAAGTATTGTGACTAGTACCAAAAAGTTGATTGTAAATATCTAAATAGTTCCCGACTGTAATTTGGTCTGTGTCGTTTTTCCAATGCAATAGACTGGTGAGTTTCAGATAATCAAGGTCATTTTCACTTTTAGTGTATTCAATCAAATTTCTAGTAAAAGGAATTGTGGCACAAAGGATATGATCATTATTGGCAATATTATTTTTCCATTTTCCTATAAAATAATTTTTTATTCCTTCTGCTTTAGTTAAAGTAATTGTAGAACTATTTCGATTTGACATTAAACATCTATCACGATGAACAAAGTTATTGGCTAGAGTTCTAAAGAAGTCAAAATTATGGGTCAAAATGATCTGATGAAAATTCTCTGTTTTACTAAGGTCTTCTAAGTATTGGACGATAGCATGCTTATTTTTGTAATCGAAAGAGTCGGCGACATCATCGATAATAAATAATGTTTCTTGACTAGCAAGTTTTCTAGCTTCTACTTCAAAAATAAAGTTTAAAAGATATAGTGCTCGTTTTTCACCTTGGCTTAATGTTTTGATTTCAGATCGAGACCATTCTACTGTATCCGTGCCATCTTGGAAAGTAAACTTGAGCTTGGCATTTTCTTTTCCTAGAGCTGCCTGAGTTTGGTTAAATACGGAAAGCGTAAAGGGCATATCAACGAAACGATCATTAAAAAGCTCAATGGCTTTAGTCCATCTTGGAGCTGCTTGTGCTGCTGCGGCTTCTATACTTTCAATTTCATCTTTACTCTCGTTGTATGTTGTAATATATGTTCTTGCTTCCGTATTGTTTTGAATATAATACGCCCAAAGATTTTTACGAAATTGAGTTTGATTTTCTGGTTTTATGTTCTCAAGAAGAAATTCAACTTGAGTTGTATTAAGGCTTTCAATTAAATTAATTAATGCCTGTGTTTGGGCATTTTTTGCAAGACTTGCTCGTATTTTTTTTAGTTCTTCATTACCATCAATGTCAGCATGTATCGATTGTAATTTCTCATTGAGTGTTGCTTGGTCAATAGAATCTGTCTCGCCTCGTAAATGTACACGATGCCCACCAGCAAAAAAACCTTGTTTATTTAATGTCGAAAAAGATGTTTCTGCCTTGATAGGATTGAATATGCCCTTTTGGTAAATTGTTCCTGCTTGATTAAAAAGTTCTTCATATTTGTCTGTGAACTCTTTAGCCTTTGATATAAATTCTTGACTTTTTAGAACTTCTATAGCTTTGGAATCAAAAATAGTGTTATATTCATAAGGGCTTAAATCATCATCAATCGACGTTTCTTGGATTTTGCTAATACAAGTTGGAAAATCTGATTCATTCCAATCTGCAAGAATAATCTTTTCAACCTCTGCCTTTTTTACTTTTGATGACTTTTGAAGCGAACCAATAAGTTTATTTTTTTGTTTGTCAATATCTATTAGAAGTTCATCATAGCGGCTTTTATTTATGGGATCGACAAGTATATTTGTAATTGCAGAACTATCAGAACTAATATCAATTTCTGATTTAAGAACATAGATTATTTCTTTTGCTATTTCAACACCATCAGCTTTTACCTCATGTGTTGATGGACGATTGTAGCGTTCTTCTTTTGGATGTTGACCGTTGGCTAGATTATCAAAAGTTCTTGAAAAAGAAGTTTTCATTAATCCATTAGGTGCATAAATTGCGTAGGTTTTGCCTTTGGATGCGGTAAAATCGAATTCATGCTCTAATTTTTCAATGCCGTAGCAATTTTTAAGGTCAATCTTTAATTTATCCACTATGAATCCTTTTTGTTACAAATGTTTATTTCTTTGCATAACGGCGGGGCTGAACTCCACTCAGTCACACTTCATAAAACTCGTAGAGTTTTCTGGAGGGTGGCTTAGTGTGGGTTCCTGCCAATTGTTGTATGTAGCGTAGCGGAATACGACAATTGGTGGGAACACGTTCAGTGTTCAGCCCCGCC
>WFPU01000199.1 GCA_015487435.1 Sulfurimonas sp. | reverse complement strand
GTATTATCTTCTACTATTTCTATGTTTTTAGAAATATTAACACCCCTATCTAAATCAACACTTTTAAAATTTTTTTTTTCTACAGGTTTAATCTCATGAAAAAGGGTAGATGCTATAAAAAATAATATCATAATAACTACAACACTCGCATAAAGTAATATATAGTTTTTTATATGTCCTGATTCAAAAGGATTTTCCATTTACATACCTACTATTTAATCTCATATAATCTAAAAAAGTCTAGATTATATTTAGTCGCTAAAGCTACGTCCTTGGCGAGAAGTATCTTAAGTGATAATTTTGATTGAATTATATAGTAAATAAGATAACTTACATTATTTTTATGATAATATATTTTAAAAATAATTCAAGGAAATCTTATGCAAACAACAACCTTTAAAGGAAGTACTGTAAATTTAGTAGGTAATGAACTTAATGTTGGTGATGTGGCACCATCAGTTATAGCTATAGGGACTGATTTAAGCGATGTAGAGATTGGTGGAGCTAAAGATAATATTCAACTTATTATCACTGTCCCTTCATTAGATACTGATACTTGTGCGGCTGAAACTAGAAGATTTAATCAAGAGGTAAATGACTTAGATATTTGTGAAACAACTGTTGTCTCAATGGACTTACCTTTTGCGTCTCAGCGTTTTTGTACAACTGAGGGTATCGCAAATCTAACTGTAGCTTCTGATTATATAGATAAAAATGTCTCTAAAGCTTATGGAGTTTTAATGGATAATAACAAACTTAAAGGGCTAAGTGCAAGGGCTGTTTTTGTAGTTGATAGAAGTGGAGAAATTGTTTATAAAGAGATTGTTGCCGAAGTAACTGATGAACCAAATTACAAAGCTGCACTTGAAGCGATAAAAGAAGCTAGATAGAAAGTAACTATCTAGCAATAATTGAATTTTCTGAACAATTAGCTATTAGATTATGAATCAAATCCAGAGTGACGAAGTCAACGTCACCATAAACTTGATTAATGGTCTAGTTTGTAATTAATCAGAGGTCTTTATTTAATGAAAAATTTGTTTATTTACTTTTACTAACTAATATTCCACCTAAAACAATAAGCCCAATCCCACAAAAAACTAAAAAATCTGGAAATTTATCTCCAAGCATATATCCAAATCCAATCGCAAAAGGGATATTTGCATAGCTAATAACACCTATAATACTTGCTTTTGAAGCACTATATGCTTTTGTTAAAAACCATTGAGATATGACAGATATAATTGCCATAAAGCCTATTAATAGCCAAAGGTTTATAGTAGATGGAAATACAAATTCTTGAAATAAAAATGATAATGACTGTGGCGAATCTATATGAGGCGCTAATAAAAAAAGTAAAGCTGGGAGTAGTGTTCCAATACCTACAAAAGAGAGTACAATTACGCGAGAGTCATATATATCTTTTATCTTTTTTATTGTTGCATAAGCTGCCGCTGCAAAAAATCCACCAAGTATCCCTAAAAAATGCTCATATGATATAACTACACCAAAAGGTTTAGTGATTAAAATAATCCCTAAAAATCCAACAAGTAAGGCTAAAATAGCTCTCTTACTAAGATGCTCTCCTAAAAGGTAAAACGCTAGTATAGAAACAAATAAAGGGGAGGTTTTATTTAAAGTTATTGCCTCACCAAGAGGGATGACAGTGATAGTATAAAAGAATAGTATCATTGCTATAAAGCCAAAAACTCCACGCATAAAGAGCATATGAATTTTTCCACCAATAAGTTTAGGGGGTCTGATTTTAAGAGCATAAAGTATAATAATTACGCCAATTATATTACGAAAAAAAACAATCTCCAAAGCACTCATATCATCTGAAAGTATTTTAGCAATTGCTCCATTAAGTGCAGATATAAGAGCGCTTAAGAGCATAAATAATATGCCTCTATCCATTGTGGAAAATAAAGTTTTTATAGCTCGGTTGCTCTCTTATAAGCTTTGTCAATTGCATCTATACATGCACTTCTTACATTTCCATCTTCAAGTGCTACATAACCAGCAGCAGTAGTGCCTCCAGGCGACATAACGCCATCTTTTAAAATAGCAGGGTGGATATCTTGGATTAAATCTCCAAAACCACCAAAAAGCCCACGCATAATGGCCATAGCGTCATCTCGTTTCAATCCCTGTTTTACTGCGCCATCAGCTAATGCTTCTGCTATTAATGCTAAATAAGCAGGACCACTACCAGCAAGTGCTGTAGCGATGTCAATCTCTTTTTCACTTGATAACCATCTAGTTGAGCCTATAGTACCAAGAAGCTCCTCCGCCTCATTTTTAAATGCTATATCACCAGTTAATGTAGTCATAGATTTGTTTATACTTGCCGCAAGATTTGGCATAGTACGAACTACTGCATTTGGGTTTAGGTTATCACGAAGTTTTTTGAGTGTAGTTCCAGCCAAAACAGAGTAAACAACCCTAGCTTTACCTTTAAGCCTCTCACCTACACTCTCAACATTTGCAGGTTTAACACAAAACATGATGGTTTTATCTGTAGTATCAAATCCATCCATTATATGTTTTTCTATCTCTATACCTAATTCATTTTCAAATCTATTTAGTTTTGCTACATCTCGACCAACAACTTCTATCTTGTAACTGTTTTTTAAACCTTTAGCAATGCTAATTGCCATATTTCCATTTCCAATAAAAGTTATTGTTTTCATAATAGTCCTAAATTTTTTATAATAGTATAGCATATAAAGCCCTTAAAAATTTAAGATAGTAATTCAATAAGTGCAGCTGTTTCATATATAGGAATAAAATATGCTTTAAAAACTGCATGAAAGAATTTTAGTTACGTAAAAAAGCAAGTAAAATAAATAGATGTTTGTGCTAATGACTATAATGAGTGAAAATAAATGGTATGAACAAAAAAGATATACTACAAATTTCAAAGTTATAGTAAAAATAGCACAAATGAATGAGATTGTAAAATAATTTATATAAGGTAAAGAATTGGAAAATATAGATATTATTAGTATTATAAGTATTGCCTTTTTAGGTTCATTTGGACATTGTATCGGTATGTGTGGTGGTATTGTTATGGCTTATTCAAGTATTAAAATATCTCCACAAAGCTCAAAACTATCTAAAAGTACAGCGCATCTTTTATATTCGCTAGGGCGTGTAACAACTTACTCTATACTTGGTGCTATATTTGGATATTTAGGAAGTACTGTAACTTATACAGATACAGCTAGGGGATGGTTGCTTGTGTTAGCTGGTATTGCAATGCTTATAGCAGGGCTATCATTGATGGGAAAATTGAAATTTTTAAAATCAAATGGAAAATCATTTTCTGATACAGTTTTATACAAAAATACTTTTGCAAAAATTATGAATTCAAAATCAAATTCTAGTTTTTATTTGCTTGGTATGTTAAATGGTCTTTTGCCTTGCGGGTTTGTTTACTTTTTTGCAATAGCCGCGGCTAGTACTGCTAGTCCAATATATGGTGCTTTAGTTATGGCTATTTTTGGATTAAGTACAATCCCTGCTATGTTTGGACTTGGATTTTTAACAACATTAAGTTTAGCTACTAACTTTAGAAATATGTTAGTATATCTAGCCTCTATCGCTATAATATTTTATGGTTTATTTACAATCTATACTGGATATAAATTTGTAAATATATGATAGTGATTAGCTGAACAATTAGTTATTGGATCCTTAATCAGTTGTCTCAATTAAATTAAAACTGCTATAATAAGTACAAATAATTTATTGAATTAAGGTAAGTATAGATGAAAAGCTCAATAATTGATAGTATTAAAACTCTTCCACCTCTCTCTAAAACAATTGAAGAGATAAATAGAATATATGCTAATGAATCAGCATCAATAGCAGATATGGCTAAGGTTATTGAAGCCGATCCTATGATTATAGCAAACTTACTAAAAGCAGCATCTTCTCCATTATATGGTTTTTCAAGAGAGATAAAAAATGCTGGACAAGCTGTTAGTTTATTTGGCATCTCAATGACTCGTTCTATTGCTCTTGGAAATTCAATTCGAAAACTTTTAAGTGTAGATATGCAACCTTATGGTATTACACCTGAGAGATTTGCTGAAATATCATCTATGCAAGCTACTCTAATATTTAACTGGTATAAAAAAATTGATAAGAAAAAAGCTGAAACATTATACCTAGCTGCATTACTTCAAGAAACAGGAAAAATATTAATAGCTAGTGATATTATTCAAGAAGATGAAGCTATTAGTTTTAAATCAGAAGTTGAAGTATCAAATAATCTTGCTGAACTTGAACGATCGTATGTTAATGTATCAACTAGTGAAGTAACATCATTAGTATTTAAGCATTGGGGCTTTGATGAAGCTATGATAGATATGATTCGATATGCAGATAATCCAAGTACAGCACCAGATGAGATAAAAGAATATTCAATAGCATTAAATATAGTAAAAATGATCATTCCCATTAATAAGCCATTATCAGAACAATCAATAAATTTTGGATTAAAGCGGGCTAGTGATGCTGGATATGACCATGAAATATTAGAAGATTCAGTAGATGATATATTGGATACTTTATAATATAAATCTGTATTAAAACTAAACTAATTTTTTTAAAGGGTTCTGTATATGAACAAAACAGTTACAATTATAGATACATTTGGATTTTTCTTCCGTGCTTTTTATGCACTCCCTCAACACCTCTCAAATAAAGATGGGTTTCCTACAGGTTTACTAACAGGTTTTACAAACTTTATCTCAACTTTGCAAAAAAATCATGATAGTGATTATATAATTTTTGCAATAGATACCAAGGGTAATACTTTTAGAAATGATATAGATCCTAGCTATAAAGCTAATCGTGAAGCTCCACCAGAAGAGTTAACTATGCAACTATCTGTTGCAATAGAGTGGATAGATAAGATGGGATATAATACTTTAGGTCAAGTTGGGTTTGAAGCTGATGATATGATAGCTACAGTTACTAAACTTGCAAAAGATAAAGGTTATAAAGTGCGTATAATATCTCATGATAAAGATTTGTATCAACTCATAGATGATGGTAGGGTTGTAGTAATAGATGCTATAAAGAAAAAGACTATGGATGAAGAGGCTTGTTTTGAAAAATATGGTGTAACTCCATTGCAATTTATAGATTATCAATCTATTCTTGGGGATTCTGCTGATAATGTCCCTGGTATAAAAGGGATTGGTAAAGTTGGCGCTGAAAAACTTTTAAAAGAGTATGGGACACTTGATAATATTTATGATAATTTGGCAACTATTAAAGGGGCTATGCAAAAAAAACTTATAGAATCAAAAGACAAAGCATATATGTCAAAAAAATTAGTAACTCTAAAGCAAGATGTATTTAGTGAAATTGATTTTGAACAATATACTATGGATGTAGAACACCCTTTTTTAAATATATATGATGAACTTGTAAAGTATGAGCAAAACGGCATCATTAGAATGCTTAAAGCTAAAAATCATGTTAGTGAAGAGTTAGATCAAAAAATACTAGAAGTTGTTTATGAAGATATACAAACTAATAAATTAAAATTCAAAGCAATTTTATTAACTGATGTGAATTCTCTATATAGAGTTTTAAACTCACTTGATGAAAATACTATTGTAGCTTTTGATACTGAAACAACTGGTTTAGATTATGAAAACGACAAGTTAGTTGGTTTTAGTTTTGCTTTTAATGATAAGTATGCTTATTATGTACCTTTTGCTCATTATTATTTGGGTGTAGGTGATCAAATTAGTGAAGATGAAGCAAAAGCAGCGATGCGTAAAATTTTCAAATCAAAAGTAGTTGGACATAACCTAAAGTTTGATCTGCATTTTGTAAGTAGATTTTTAGATGATGATAGATTAGATATTTATGGCGATAGTATGATATTAGCATGGTTAATTAATCCAGAATCAGCATTGTCCCTTGATAAACTCTCAGACGCACTACTAGATCATAAAATGGTAGCCTTTAAAGATACAGTTAAAAAGGGTGAGACATTTGCAAATGTAGAGTTAGAGATGGCTTGTGGATATGCTGCTGAGGATGCATTAATAACTTTTAAACTTTATAATCTATTTTTAGAGAGATTAAAACTTCAAAATTGTGAGCATTTAATAGATGAAGCTAGGGATATAGAGTTTCCATTTATTCAAACACTTTTAAAGATGGAAAAAGATGGTATAAAAGTAGATGCAATATTTTTAGAGCAGTTTTTAAATAAAGTAAAAGCATCACTTTTTGATCTAACAAATAAAATTCATACATTAGCTGGAAGTGAATTTAACATTAACTCAACTAAACAATTAGGTGTTATACTTTTTGAACACTTAGGCTTGCCAGTTGGTAAAAAAACTAAAACAGGATACTCTACAAATGAGCAGGTTTTAAGTTCGCTCATAGACTCTCATAGTATCATTCCATTGCTTTTAGAATATCGTGAAGTATATAAGCTTTACTCAACATATATTGAGCCATTACTTAAATTATCAAATGCAGATAAGAATGGAAGAATTCATACATCATTTATTCAAACAGGAACAGCAACAGGAAGACTTAGTTCAAAAAATCCAAATTTACAAAACATACCAACTAGGACTAAACTTGGTGCTGAGGTAAGAAAAGCTTTTATTGCACCAGAGGGTAAAAAGCTTATTGCAATTGATTATTCACAGATTGAACTTCGTTTACTTGCTCATTTTTCTCAAGATGAAATATTAGTAGATGCCTTTAAAAATGACAAAGATATCCATAGACAAACAGCGGTTGCACTTTTTTCTGAAGAGGAAGCTGATTCAAAAAGAAATATTGCAAAAACTGTAAATTTTGGTCTTTTATATGGGATGGGTCAGAAAAAACTTTCACAAACTCTTGATATTTCAACTAAAGAGGCAAAAGATATTATAGAGAAATATTTTTTAAGTTTTCCATCTGTAAAATCGTATTTTAGAGGTATAGTTGATGGAGCAAAAGAGGTTGGATATGTTCAAACTCTTCTTGGGCGAAGAAGATATTTTGATTTTGAAAATGCTAAACCGATGTTTAGAGCAGCTTATGAGCGTGAGAGCGTAAATACTCTTTTTCAAGGTAGTGCAAGTGACTTGATAAAACTTTCCATGAATAAAATTCATAATATAATTTTAGATGAAAACTTAAATGCAAAGATGCTTCTTCAAATTCATGATGAATTGATTTTTGAAGTAAATGAAGATGAAGCTGATTTATTAGGTGCAAGATTTAAAGAGGTTATGGAAAAAATTATGGAGTTAAATATTCCATTAAAAACTAGTTTAAATATAGGTAATAAT
>WFPU01000198.1 GCA_015487435.1 Sulfurimonas sp. | reverse complement strand
TCTGTCAAATCAAGACTTGATTTCAAATAGCCTACATAGAGATTATTCTCTTCTGTATCGCCAAAACTTCTTGTATTACTTCCCTGCATAGCATCGACACCTGCCATGATGTAAGTATCAGTCGGTGCCACCCATTGTACCTGCAGACCTGGGTCATTGATGCTGTCTGGACCAAAAAGAGCTTTGTAGATAATAGGCTGCTCATCAAAATGCCAGGAATGTTGATGCTTTTCATTGATACGTCCAAAGGCACTTCTAAACTTTCCGGCTTTTACACGCAGGCCTGCCGGCAAACTTGTCGTTGTCACATACGCCTCTTCTATTTCAAAAGCATCAGGATGCAAATGAAAAATGGCAAAGGCTTCAAAGTATGGATCGACCATGGAGTGCATTGCCACCTCTGCGTAGTTGAGATTAAAACCTCTCTCTTTGTTAAATGGCAGTTCAGCATCGCCTGCATCTATAAAACCGGGAATAGCCATATTTTCATAATCGCTATTTTTAACATTACGCCCCACTGCTGACATATTTAAAATAAGAGCAATATCAGGCAGGTAAGAAGTTTGTGAAAAGCTTGACGAGGTATCTTTTGCAAATGCTGCATCTAAAAATGCATCCTCTTGTTCTTTAGCTTTTTTTGCCTGTATTGCTTCCGCTTGTTGCTGTTTTTTTTCTAGTTCTGTAACTTTTTGTAGTAACTTTTGTGTGGTTTGTTGTTGCAGTTTTAACTGCGCCTTTAGTGCATCCAATTCGCTATCTGCCATCAAAGATACTGCGGCAAACAGCGATAAAAATGTTATTTTTTTAACCATAGATATCCTCTTAATAATAGTAATAATAATTTGTATTTGATTTATAAGTTTATTAAGAGATAAAAGGAGGTGCTCTGGCTGTTAGAGCGATGTGTGCAGCACTTGCCACTAAATTTGTCAATTCAGCGGCAGGTGTTTCTGCTTTGAGGGTAATTTCCTGAATGTAGAGTGTATCTACAGGAGTATCTGCGTGAGCAAGACTTGACTGAATCGTACAGATTTGACAATCGTTATGCTGTTTTAAGTCATTATGGTGGTGCATGCTCCCAAGCAGAGACGCAAGCACAAAGACAACAGCAAGATATTTTCTCAGCCACTTTTTAATCATGCGTAATTATAGCAAATTACACATGATTATTTATTTAGAATCTATATCTCAAATAAAATCGTAGATCTTGTGCTACATCTACAACATTTCTTGCCAAATCACTTTGTGATGCAGGTGTTGTTGTAAGAGAACTTATCTCTACTGGTGTTCCAGTCTGTGCTCCAAAGAAGCCATTGCTTCCTGTATATTTATAGTCGATGTATGTATATCGCAACTGACAAGAAAGTCCTTTATATAAAGGCTCTGTGAAATACGCTTCATACGCATCCCCTCTTGCAGCAATCTTAGAACCTACCATTGTATCTTCAGAGTATGTAAATGGTCTCCAGTATTTACTACCGTGGTTATATTCTATACCCCATCTTCCTTTTTCAGAGATAAGAGAAGGGAATTGTGTTCCAACCCATACACTTGTTCCTGTCTCTTTTTTTGTACTTCCAAGCATTGCCTGTCCGCCATTCGGATCTGTTTGTGATAATCCAAATGATGCAAAAACTTTTGTGTTTTTCATACTCTCTATGTTGTACATTACCATATAACTTGCTAGGTTAATATCACCAACTGTCTGTAGTGTTGCATCATAATTAGCAGGAGTAAATGTTCCTGTATTATCATAGCCGGCATTCGTGATGTCAACCAAGTTCGTTGCTTTTAAAAGCTGCAATTCCGTATGGAGATTCTTATCAGCATAGGTAACGATATTTACATCGAACATATTGATATTTTTTCCAGAAGCTGCAACAGGTGTTGGAGAGATTTGAGGATCTACTTGACTTAGTCCACGACCAGCAGCAAATTTGATACGAAAACCACTAATCCCTGTCACTTGATCTAGATCAAAGCCTAGATGCCCACCATCAAATTCAGCAGATACAATGTGTCCAAGCGGTGATGATGCTGCCATATCATCACGTAAAGAGATAATTTTATTGTATGTTGTCGGACGTCGTCCAATTCCAAAATCCCAAGGTATTGCTGAACCAAAAATAGTATCATCTTTATAATCAATATATGCTTCTTTTATTCTTACTTGATTATCGGTAGCTGTCGTGGAACCAAACCAATCAAAGCCATCAAATGGTGCTTGTCCATTTGTAACTTGTACTTGTCCAAATATTTTGTTATATGCTATTTTAGCGTGAAACGAGAGATGTTCATCCTCTTTATATCCGAGCATTAACCATAATCTATTAGTTAGCACTGAATCATTTTTTACAGTATCTCCACTTGCCATTTTATAATGTAAGTTATCACAAGAAAAGCGGTAATCCGCACCAATTTGTACTTTTTGAGCGATTGTCTGTTTCGCTTCTAAAGCTTCTATTCTTTTTAGCAACTCTTCATTGCTGGTCTGTGCAAACACTGATGTTGTCAGCGCAGCCAAACCTAAAAGTTTGTATCCTAATCTCATTCATATCCTTCGTATCTATTTTTTAAAGTACGAAGTCTATCTAATTGTTTATTAAATATTTTTTAACATTTTTTTACATCACTATCAAAGCTCAATATCCCAAAACATTGATATTTGCTTTTTGCGCAAATAAGGGCATCTACAAAATTCATATTTCTATTTTCTATAATATTAAGAGTTTCGTGAAGTATAATCTTGTTGCTATTGACAACACCATTCAGTGCTAAAATGATTTTAAGATCATTTATAACCTCTACTGTAGGAAGTTTATAAAATTTCGTCAGGACAAAGAAGGCTTCCATTAAAACACCTTCTAAAATTTCTACTTGAAGTTTTGCGGATTCTATTTCTTTGAAAATTTTTATACTTTTTTCTAAATGTTCCTGCTGATCGCCAACTAACAAGCGTATGATAATATTTGTATCAAGAAGTTAAACCATATTTCTCTTTCATTGCCTCTTGTATTGCCATCGATTTTATTGTATGAAAATCCATTTCTGTTGTTTTAAGTCGTTTTTGATATTTCCCTGCTAACTTATCAATCACACTTATATTTTCCAGAGGATAGACCATAGCAAGTACTCGTTTTTTACGCTTATCTATAATCTGCATAGCTTCTGTCAGATTGGAAAAGACTGAACTGTTTTTTTGTATTTCACCTATTCCTATGCTCAACATTTTCTCTCCTTTTATCTATATAAAAAGGATTATTTTCTCAAAACAATCAATCTTTTTTCAATACATAGCTCTTTAAAACCATACACTCTTTTTATATACTCAAAAGTTTGCGGTGTATAAATAAAAACATGTGTAGGATCATTTTTATAATACCATGAAGCAAAATCGATCTTCTCATCATAGATATCTGTCATAAGATAGAGTTTTCCGCCCTCACGCAGCATCTCACGCAAACGTGCGAACTCTTTTTTAGGGGTATAGAAATGTTCTATCACTTCACAGGAGCTGATATAGTCATACTGTTGCGTGAGCAGTTGTGGATTGTTTGCAAAATAAGGGTCATAATTTTGTATATTATAGCCCTGCTCACGCAGCACTACTGAGATGATCTCTGAACGACCTGAACCAAAATCAAGCCCCTTCTCTTCCTTTGTAAAATCTTTTACAATGTTGGAAGTAATGGGAGAGACAAACTTTCTGTAGCCGGTATCTTGTGTGTCATCGTCATGGAGCTCATAGCGCTCCTTTTCAGCATCTTCTTTGGGCAGATCCTCGCTGTGGACAAAGATCCCGTCACACTTGGGGCATCTATAGTAGCGCTGTCTGTCTTCATAAAATTTTTCTGCGTGATTTTCACATAAGGGGCAAACTTGTTTCATAAAAATAATAGTAACACATCAACCATTGATAAGCAATAAAAAG
>WFPU01000197.1 GCA_015487435.1 Sulfurimonas sp. | reverse complement strand
GTATAGTATCTTCCTACTTTTTATAAAGATAAATTTTTATTCAATATGTTTTGTACTCAAAATTTAATCTTTTTTCATTATAATTAAGTAATTAAAAAAAATTAAAGGTACTCTTAATGCAAAAAAATATGAGAAAAGCTTTCTCTTTAGTAGAACTGATGGTAGTTATTGTTATATTGGGGTTATTAGCAGCAATGGTAGTTCCAAATTTAACTGCTAAAGGTGATGAAGCAAAAAAGAAAATAGTATGTATTAATATGAAAAACATATATAATAGTATGCTTGATGCCTTTAAAATAGACAATGGAGTCTATCCATCAACAGAAGAGGGGCTGTTATTACTTATTAAAAATATAGATGAAGAGAAATATCCAAACTATGCAATAGGTGGATACTTAAAAGATGACAAGTTACCAAAAGATTCATGGGGCAATGATTTTATATATGTTAATGATGAAGGAAGGATTGAATTAATCTCTTTAGGAGCTGATCGTAAAGAGGGTGGTAAAGATGAATCTAGCGATATTAAAATGAGCGAGTGTAAATAGATATTGAATAAACGAGCTTTTACTTTAATTGAACTGCTAATTGTTGTTTTAATTATTGGAATTGTCTATACGCTTGCAGTTAGTAGTATACAATCTCTAAAATATGATAAAGTAAAACCAAGTTTGCTAAATTTAAAAAATTATCTTATTTCACTTTCTTACAATGATAGCGTAAAGCTTATGTGCCTTGACAAATGTAATGATTGTTCTATATATATTGATGGAAAATTGAATAAAAAGTACTCAATTGAGTTTGATGGTTTTTTAGATTCAAGTGTTGAAACTTATAGATATGATTTTAATCTAGGGATGATCAATCTTAAAAATAAAATTTATTATAATTTAAAAGATATTGAAAAAGAGATTTGTTTTTCATATAGAGTAGATAAAAAAGGGGTAGGGGATCAAGTGATAGTAGAGTATAAAGGGAATATTTATGATTTTACTCAATATTTTACTAATACTCTACGCTACCCCTCTTTAGATGATATTTTAACTGCTAAAGAGGAACAAATCCAAAAGGTACTTAGATGATTTTTAAGTACATAGGGATTGATGAGGCTGGGAAAAAAGTAAAACAAAAAATAGAAGCCTTTAGTTTAGAAGCAGCAAAGCAAAGAGTTAAATCAACAGGAATTATCCTGCAAAGTATAGAAGAAGATGATATTTCTATGTTTGATAATCTAAAACTTTTTACTAAATATAAAATCCCCTCAAAAGAGTTGGCTTCATTGTCTCGTGAACTCTCAATGTATATTCACTCAGGTATAACAATTGTATCAGCAATAAAAATAGTTCAAACCCATTATGAAACTCATAAAAAGATGAAATTATTTTTAACTACAGTAAGTACACATCTAGACGAGGGAAAAGATTTTTATACAGCACTTAACACACAAGAAGTGGTTGAGCTCCCAAATTTTTTTATTGAATCTATAAAAGTTAGTGAAAATGGTGGTATTTTAGATGAGGTGCTTTTAGAATTATCACGCTTTTTAAAAGAACAAGATAATATAAATAAAGAGATAAAAGGGGCATTTGCTTATCCATCATTTATGGTAATAATCTCTTTAGTTATGATATCTTTTATGCTTGCATATGTAGTGCCCGAAATTACAGGTATATTTGTAAGTTTAGATCAAGAGTTACCAGTACCTACTCAAATTGTTATTGCAATTGGTGGTTTTTTTAGTGCCAATTTTATTACAATGCTAATTTCGATGATTAGTATTGTATTTATATTTTTGTTCTTTATAAAAAAAAGTGATCTATTTGCTTATTTTGTACATAAACAATTTTTAAAACTACCTCTTTTTGGAGTTATCATTGAAAAAAGTGAACTAGCAAGGTTTTCGTATATAGCTTCTTTGTTAGTTCGTTCAGGTGTGCCATTTGTTCAAACAATAAATCTAAGTGCTAATATTTTAAATAATTTAGTTTTAAAAGAACTTTTTATTGATGCTTCAAAAAAAGTGGTAGAGGGGGAACTTCTCTCTAATGCTTTAAATAGTTCAAAAATTAAGATAGATAATGCTTTTATTCAGTCAATAGCTTTAGGAGAAGATACTTCACAGCTTCAAAATGTACTTACAAATACAAGTGAGCTTTATTTTGAAGAAAATCGTGACAAAATATCTATCCTTCTTACTCTTTTAGAACCTGCTTTAATGCTTTTTGTTGGTGGGACAATAGGTTTTATAGTTGCTTCAATGTTACTTCCTATTTTTTCAATGAGTGTGAGTTAATAAGATGTTGAAATTAAGAAAAAATGCTATAGCACTTCTAATAACTATGATGTTTATAATGGCAATAACTCTTAGTATTGGAATTGGATTAAAATATACAAATAATGCACAAGAGAGATTAAAAAAAGAAATTTTCTTACTTCAAACAAATGTAATTTTAGAAGATATTTTAAATATTTTAAAAACTTCAAAAGAATTAAATCAAATAAAATCACAAACAGAATTATTTATGTTTTTATCTCAAACCTCATTTGTTCCAATAGAGTACGCAGATATTAAAATAGCTTTAGAATTAAGTAGTGCAAGAGCAAAATTTAATCCTAATACCCTATATGATTTTAATTCTACATATTTAAATAACCAAAAAGTGCTAGCACTTAAAGAGTATATGTCAACTAAGATGGTAAATCCAGCATATGTAGATATCTTATTAGATGGTATGGGTGGAATAAAAAAAGATAATAGTTACTATAGTGATATATTTAATGAAAAACCCACTTTGTTTAGGGATTACATCACAAGTTATGAGCATCTACTAGAGTTTAATGACTTTTATACAAATAGTTTTTATGATAACTCTTTATCCAAAGTGAAGTTTGAGGATATTTTTTATTTTACACATGACACAAGTGTAAAGATTGATTTAAATTATGCATCTGTTGAAGTTTGGAAATTGATGCTTGGAATTAGTAATGAAGAGGCTAAAGCTTTAACTCATTATGCAGGAACTTACACTAAAGATAATCCACCAAAATTAGATGATGAACAGATTAAAATTTTAAAAAATTTTAAAACAAGCTATTATGAACCATACATATATGTTAAATTAGAGATAATTCAAGATTCACTTAATGCGAAGGTAGCCTTTGAGTATGATATCGTGAATGGGAAAGGGTATAATTTTTATTATGAAATTTAATCAAAATAAAAAAATAATCTTTTTAGATCCACACACAGATATAGTAGTTGGTGATGAAAAGTTAGATATTATACTCTCTCCATCACTCTATTGGGTAAAAAAAATTAAACTACCTGTAAAGTATGTTCGTGATGCAAAAAAACTTCTTGTCAGCTTATTTGAAGATATTTTACCAGATGGAGATTATAGTTATAGTGTTTATAAAGAGGATGAAGCGTTCTATATCTTTGCTTATGAAGACAAAGTTATTTTAGATCTGTTAATAACTAAAGGTATAACTCCTAACCATATATCTTCAATCCATTTTGCTCAAAGTGAGTTAGATAAGATGGATGGCGCTATGAAAATTAATGAGAGACAAAGCATCTATGTAAAAGATTCAATTGTAACCTTGGTTCCATGTTGTTGGATAGAGGAAAAAGGAACTTTAAATCTCAAAAATATAAAACTTTCAAATCACACAATTAGTTTGCAACAATTTGGGCATATAGTAGATGGTACTAGTCTAAAAAAGATAGCTGCGGTGATAGTTATTTTTATTGTTTTAATCTTGAGTGAACTTTTTATTGTTAAATCAGACATAAAAAAGGTTCAGACTCAAATAAAAGAACTGACTATAGAGCACAAATTAAAGCCTACAATGCTTCAAAATAAAGCTATTTTAAAAAAGTATAAATCTATCCATGAAACACAAACAAAATTTAGAGAAGAGATGTCAAAAGCGCTAAAGCAAAAAAATATAAAAACCATTACATATAAAAACAAAATATTAAAGGTTGATTCATGAGAGCTATAAACCCTATATATATTGGTTTATTGCTTGTAAGTATATTAGCAATGAGTATCTTTAGTTTGAACTCTGCTAAAACTGAATTAAGAGAATCTAAAGTATCTTTTAAAGAGAGTTCAAAAATTGCGAACGAACTTAGTGGACTGAAAAAAGTATATTTAAAAAACAGTTCTTCCCAAAAAAACTTAAAAAGAATATTAAATCAAAAAATATTAAAAGAGGCAAAACTTGATGTTAAATTTAAGAAAAATTCAGTCTCTTTAGAGAGTAAAAAGATGGGTAAAAGAGCACTTGATTTTTTAATGACCAATATCTTAAATGGTACTTACAATGTTACAAGTATGAAAATAAAAAAATTAAATAAATCAAAAGCTAGTTTTGAGATGGAGATAAGATGGTAATGCCCTTTCGTCGTCCTTTAAAATATATTAGCTACACACTATTTTTTATTTTAGCATTGATTTATTTTACCCCTAAAATAGCAGTTTATTATCTATTAGAGAATAAACTTAGTCCTTATGGTATAGTTATAAGTGATGAAAAACTTCAAGAAAACGGTTTATATCTAGATATTAAAGATGCTGTTGTTTTTACTAAAGAGATTGAAACTGCTAAAATACAAGAGATGAAAATAAAAATATTTGGATTCTATAATAGTATCAATTTAACAAATATTAAACTTTCATCAGCACTCTCTTCATTAACCCCAACAAATATTAGTAATTTGTATATAAGCTACTCTATATTTAATCCATTAAATATAAAAGCACAGGCTAATGGCGAATTTGGTAAAGTAGAGGCTAAGTTTAATCTTACAAATTTACATTTACATTTAGACCTAGAAGCTTCGAGTATTATGAAAAAAGATTTTAAATCAACTTTAAGAGATTTAAAGAGATTAGATACGGGGGTTTATAGTTATGATAAAACTTTCAAACTCTAGATATTTAAAAATATTTTTTAAATTACTTTTATTATTATTGATAGCAAAAAGTGTTTCATTAGGACTTTTATTTTTACTTCCAAGTGATTCAAAAGAGTTAAATTTAGAAAATAATTATCAGCCAAAATACCAAAGAGTAGATTTTAAAAATATGATTTTAGATGCGGTAGCAAAACAAGAGACTCAAACTTCAAATAAAAATATTCCTAGTATTAAAAAAATGCTTTTAAAAGGGTTGTATGGTATAGATGGTTCTGGATTTGTGATTGTTGCATTAAAATCTTCCCCTAAAAACACTACAATTATTGAAGTTGGTGAAACTTATTCTGGGTATACTTTAATAAAAATAGCAAATAAAAATGCAACATTTGAAAAAAATTTCAAAGAGTATATACTTTGGCTTGAGTTAGAGAGTAAAAGTAATAAGCTACTTTTAGATATAAAAAATAATCAATATGAAAAAGATGAGGTGGTATCTCAAAAAGTTGTAACAAGAGACGATATAACTTTTTACTCTAAAAACCCTAAGCAGATATGGAAAGAGATATCTATAATAGAGGTAAAAGAAAATGAAAAATTAAAAGGTTTTAAAGTTGTTAAAATAGATCCGAGTTCTAATATGGCAACTTTAGGACTGCAAAAAGGTGATTTAATTATAAAAGCAAATAATGTAGTTTTGAAATCTTATAGAGATGCTTTAGATATATATGCAAAACTGAATAATTTAGACCTAATACAAATTGTAATAATTCGTAATGGAATTGAGAGGGAGATAGTGTATGAAATTAATTAAATTTTTACTGATAAGTGCGCTTGTAGTAATGAGTATAGATGCAAAACAAAAGGTTAATGTAAATTTTTCAAATTTACAAATAAATGACTTTGTAAAATTAATATCTAAGATAACAAAGAAAAATATTTTAATAAACAATAAGATAGTTGGGACAGTAAACTTAATAAGTAATGCACCAATTTATGATACTGAGCTAATGGGTATATTGATATCTGTTTTAGAAACAAAAGGGTATACACTTATAGAAAAAGGCTCAATTTTTGAGGTAGTACGTTCCGTTGATGCTGCAAAACACAATACAAAAGTTATAAATCAGGGCAAAAAAGCTTATGGTTCACTTATGGTTACACAAAGTATAAAAATAGATGGTGAAAATGTAGATATTGTAGCAGCAAAAATTCGTTATCTTATCTCTAAAACTGCAAAACTTATGACAATGAAAGAATCAAATATGATTCTAATTACTGAT
This sequence comes from Sulfurimonas sp., assembly GCA_015487435.1. Lineage (GTDB taxonomy): Bacteria > Campylobacterota > Campylobacteria > Campylobacterales > Sulfurimonadaceae > Sulfurimonas. The sequence goes on along the minus strand of WFPU01000197.1, from coordinate 3,392 downwards.
TACCCAAAAAATATAGAGACCATAAAAAGGGTAATAAAAGATATAGCTATTAATACAAATTATATAGTTAAGGTTATCCATATAGATAATGTTGAGGCAAAAAAGGTACAAACTAAATTAACAACAATAGTTAAATCTCTTTTTAATACAAAAATAGCTTCTCAAAAAATAAATATAGTTTTAGATGATAATACCAATAGTTTAATACTTATAGGAATTAAACAAAATATACAAAAACTTGAGCAATTAATAAAAACTCTTGATGTAGAATCAACAGCAAGCAATGGCGTCAAAATATACGCACTAAAAAATTCTGATGCAATATCTGTTTTAAAATCTTTAAATGAGATTATCTCAAAACAAACTTTTGCAGACCCAACTATGAAGCCAAATCTGAGTGCGAGTAGTGAAATAAATGCAATTATAGCAATTGGTGATCCTGTAATTCTAAAAGGGATAAAGTTAATCATTGATGAGTTAGATAAGGAAAAATATCAGGTATATATTCAAGCTAGAATTATAGAGATAAATAAAAACAATAGTGATAATCTAGGTATCAAATATGGGTTTGATGCTGCATCGTTATCAAGTGGTGGATTGTATGCTTTATCTACTGCCTTTGGTGGTGTCAGTCCTGTTGGTGATATTACAGGCTTAACTACATTGTTAGAAACAGAAGGTTTGAGTAAAGGTTTTGCTTTAGGTGCAACTTTAGCTTTTCTTGAAGAAAAGGGTGCTAGTAAATCAATTTCAAACCCATCAATACTTTGTATAAATAATCAAGAATCGTCAATATATGTTGGTAAAACAATCTCTGTTTCAACCGGTAGCACTGTGGTTGCTGGTCAAACTAACAATAGTTTTAAGCGTGAAGATGTGGGTTTAACTTTGACAATTACACCTAGAGTATCTTCATCTGAAAAAGTTACTTTAAAAGTTGAAGCTATTTTAGAGAATGTTTTAGATGATGGAGCTAGCAATGCAACAGGACAACCTGTTACTTCAAAACAAGAGATTAAGACTCAAGCAATACTTCGTCATGCTGAAAGCATTGTAATTGGTGGGCTTGTAAAAAGTTATGAGGTAGAATATAGGTCTGCTGTTCCAATTTTAGGATCAATCCCTGGTATTGGTGATATGCTATTTGCTTATACTACCGTTACAAATGAAAGTGATAATTTAGTAGTAATTTTAACACCATATATTATAGAAAAAAGTGAAAAATTATCACAACTACAAAAAGATTTAGGAATGCTCGCAAACCTTCAAAAAAAGTACAATAAAGAAGTATTTAAACGTATAGAGGAAAAAGGTTTGAAATATGATAATAACAAAAAATTAGATGAAAGTATAGTTGAAGAAGATGAGTTTTAGATGTTAAAAATAGACCAACTTCATGACCTTACTTTAGAAGTTTATGAGCCTATAGAATTAGATACCGAGTTACTTAGAAAAAATTATCTTCTTTTTAGTGAGATTGATGGTGAAGTTACTGCATTGTTATCTGAGCGTTATTTAGTTCAAGCGAGTAATTTTTATACAAAGTTAGAGAAGATATATCCGCTTAAAATGTTAGATGAAGATTCATTTGATCAACTGTATAACCGCTTTTTAGAATTAAAAACAGATAAAGCTATAGAGGTGATGCAAGAAAATAGTGAAGAGGAGGATGAAGATATATCTTTAACTGACTTTTTACGCGTAAGCACAGATATTTTAACAAGTGAGGAGTCTGCTCCAATTATTAAATTTGTAAATGCTTTATTTTATCAAGCTGTTAAAAAACGAGTATCAGATATTCATATAGAAGTTGGTGAACATAAAGGTGAAGTAAGATTTAGAATTGATGGGATGCTTTGTAAAAATGCAGAGTTAGATAAAAAAATACTAAACTTAATTATTAGTCGTATTAAGGTTATTTCTAACTTAGATATTAGTGAGAAAAGAGTTCCTCAAGATGGTCGTACTCAGATAAAAATTTCAGGAAATACACTTGATATTCGTGTCTCTATATTACCAACCTTTTATGGAGAGCGTGTAGTTATGAGACTACTTATGCAAAGTTCACAAATACCTAAAATAGAGGAATTAGGTTTTGATATAAAAATTATTGATGAGATTAAAAAGCTTCTTCGTTTATCGCATGGAATTATTTTAGTAACTGGACCAACAGGTAGTGGTAAAACAACTTCGCTTCACTCTTTTTTACGTGAGGTTGAATCACCTGAAAAAAATTTAATAACGGTTGAGGATCCAGTTGAGTACAAATCAGATAATATCTCTCAAATTCAGGTAAATGAAAAAGTTGGCTTAACCTTTGCATCTGCTCTACGCTCAATCCTTCGTCAAGACCCAGATGTTATTATGATTGGAGAGATTAGAGATGAAGAGACTGCTAATATAGCAATAAGATCAGCACTAACTGGACATTTGGTTTTCTCAACGCTACATACAAACTCAGCACCAGCAACAATATCAAGACTCGCAGATATGGGGATAGAACCATTTTTAATCTCATCTTCACTTTTAGGAATTTTAGCTCAAAGATTAGTGCGTATATTATGTGATAAATGTAAAGAGGAAGATATCTTAGCTGAAAATTTTGCACAAGATTATAATTTATCAAAAGATGCTTTAATATACAAAGCAATAGGGTGTCGTGAATGTGGTTACAGTGGCTATATTGGTCGCCTCTCAATTGGTGAACTTTTAGTAGTAACAGATAAAGTAAAAGATTTACTAAAAACAACCACTGATGAGCATACAATTAAAAATGCTCTAAAAGAAGATGGCTTAAAAACAATATCTAGTGAATTAAATAAAATGATTATATCTGGACAAACAAGCCTTGACGAGGCTATAAGAGTTGGCTTAGGGCATGAATAGAGCGGCTTTTACCCTCTTAGAAGTGATGATATCTGTTATGATAATATCTGTAGTTATTTTAGCACTTTTTGAGATGAGAGCTAACTCTAATTTAATGTTTTTTAAAATTGAAGACAAATCCAAAGCAAATCAATCTCTCTCTTTTTTTATTAGGCAAAAAGATTTTGGATTTGAGAACAAAAAAACTAGTATGAAAAATTTAATTACAGATTTTGAACTAAATTCTGAATTAGCAAAAGAGTTCTCTGATACAAAAGTAGATATAAAATATATAGAGTTGGAGAGTATAGATATGAAAGATTATGATGAGGGCAATGAAATGATTTTTGAAATAGGTTCAACAAATATTAAAATCAATAAAAGATCTGCCTCATTTATGAGAATAAAGCTTCAATGACCTATATAAGAAGCACCATTAACTTTGGTGGCAGAAAAGCTTTTACACTAGTTGAGTTGATGATATCAATAATAATACTTTCACTTATGATAGTAGCTTTGTATAAAAG
>WFPU01000196.1 GCA_015487435.1 Sulfurimonas sp. | reverse complement strand
TTTGGAGAAGTGTTAAATGTGAGCGAATCTATCTTCAGGAGTATCAAAACATGCAAGAGCTCAAAGAGGACTTGCAGAACTATTTTCACTTTTACAACTACTACAGGTTTCATCAAACACTTGAATATAAAAAACCGATGGAGGTGTATAACAAGGAGAGATTCACACAAGTTATTGAAACCAAAACAGATGCTATCAATATTCAAATGTTACGGAAAGTAGCATAGTGTTAGAGGAATTAAAAAAATTTGAAAGTTGTCTTGAGTTTTGGGGTGGAAAATTAACGGTAGATATTTTGTAAATTTTTTTGAAGATAAGTTTTGCGAAAGTTGTTCTGAGTATTACAAAAGGTGCTTTTGTTGTGGTAGGTTGATTTCAAATATTACAGATGGTGGAGTCGTATATAACGACTCCCACTATCTTTGTAATATTTGTCATAAAAATGTCATAAATACAAACAAGAGTGCTGTTAAACACTCAAAAAGAGTTATTAAATTTATGAAAAGCTTGGGATTGTGGAGTGAACACGACTTTAAAATCAAAATATCAAACAATAAAGAGTTAAAAAACCTAATAGGACATATCTATACAACAATACACTATACAAATGATGAGATTACGGCGATGGAGTTTGAGATAAAGATACTACCACTTGAAAAACATTTCTTTTGCGGAGTATTGGCTCACGAGCTTTTTCATATGTTCATAAAACTGAACCATATTCAGCTTGATAAACATATAGAAGAGGGTTTTGCTGAATTGTGCAACTATCTTTATCTTGAAAAATCTAAATCGTTTTTTAATTCCAAATATAAAAATCTATATATCGATAGCATTAAAGACAGAATCAAACATAACGAAGACAAAATATACGGCAATGGTTTTAGACATATTTATGTTCTATATAAAACTATCAGATTACATAAACTAAAAAAGATGATCCATGATAAATTCTAAACTTTATGAACTAAATCAAATGTTCAATCTTAAATTTTATGAGGGGGAAAATTAGTTAGGTGTTACTGTTAGACACAACTTTTAGGATATGTCTCGAAACAAAGAGGAAGCTATGAGATTCACACCTAGCAGAAGCGTCACTATCGGTACTACTTTGTTCAAGCTCTTTCCTTTTTGATTTTATATCCACCAAGAACTCAAACAGAAGAAAAAAACGAAAGTGACACTCTACCTTCTGTGGGAGGAGTACAAAGAGGTAAACCCTAATGGATACCAGTATACCCAGTTTCGAGTCCATTACAATAACTTCGTAAAAAAACTCAACCCCTCCTTGCGTCAAACCCATATAGCGGGTGAGCGTATGTTCGTAGACCCGTCATTGCGCACCCCATTTTCATAATTTTTACAACTCTAAAAAAATAAGAACAGAATTTGCTTGAAACTCCCATAAACAGGATATGGGGAGAAGAAAAGTGAATGGAGTAAAAACAGAGAGTATGGATCACTACGGATTGGTTATGGGTATAATAGAAGAACTTGGCATTATGGATGTTGTTGATAAAGAACTCCCAACAAAAAGCGACTCAAAGATAGTCACCCATGGTATGGCAGTAGCGGCAATGATACTCAACGGTCTTGAATATGCCAACAAACAACTTTACCTTACACCTCGCTTTTTTGAAAAAAAAGCACTCAAACAACTATTTGGATCCGACACACTCGAAGCGAAACATTTCAACAAAGAGACCCTCGGCAGAACCCTTGATAAACTCTTTGATTATGGAGTAAGCGAACTCTACGAAAAAATAGCCAAAAAAGCACTCGATGTATTGGGTCTTGTTCCTACAACAATCCACCTTGACAGCACCAGTTTCCATCTTGATGGAGCCTATATATCTTGACAAGCTCTTTGCCTATACTTACCGTATAATGCGCCCAATCGAACTGCATCTGCTCACCCGGTGCCGTTTCGTAAGATTTATAAGCGCAAGGGTTGTTTTTCGCTATATCCTCTCGAAGTGGTTTGAGCTCATTGCGGATATATGCATAAAGTGCGTACTGGCTTCCTTTGTAACCTTTGGAGATGATATCTTTGAGAATACGGGAAGCTTTGAGCTTCTTTGTCAAAAACGCTTCTTTGATATACCCTTCAAAAGGCAGCACATGCTCATTTATGGCGTATGACTTGCTTTTATATTTTGGAGGCTCTTCATGTAAGAGAGCTTTTTTTACCGTATTTCTGCTCACTCCAAGAAGAGCAGCTATTTTTCTTGTTCCGAGCTCAGGATTTTTAGCTCGTATATTCCTGATAGTGACCCAGTCTTCCATTGTTAACACTCCTGTTTCCTTAT
>WFPU01000195.1 GCA_015487435.1 Sulfurimonas sp. | reverse complement strand
TATCTGGATGTCTAATTATATTATGAGGTTTACCAATAAGTTCTGATTCTCTATAGCCTGATATTTTAACAAAATAATCATTTCCATACTCTATAATTCCCTTAGAATCTGTCTTTGATACTATATATCTTTTAGTGTCTAATTTTATCTCATTATCAATAGGTTCTGGTCGCTTCATAATTATTTTCCTTACTAAAAATAAAATTGAGTTTTCTGATTAATTATAAGTTAAATTTCAAGTTAAACTTGGAATGACAATATTTTTGTAGTTTTGTAGTTATTGATTTTATCTAGAATCTAGTAACTAATTGTTCAGAAAATCCAATTATATTCTATTTTTATTAAAAACATGCAATAATTATGTAATTTACTATAAAGTTAAAAAATGAATAAGCAAAAATCAGTTGAAGCCATACTAAAAGTTAAAGAACACCACATAAATCAAATGACTAATATTAAAAATTTAGTTAATGGAAAAGAAGTTGATGCTCCAACTTTAGTTGCAAAAACAAAGTGTGTTTTTGGTAAATGGCTATATAATCCAGATAATAGGGTAAAAGATATATTGGGTTTAATCTTTTACGAAAAGATAGATGCATTGCACGAAAAATGGCATATGGAGTATGCAAAGATATATAATATTTTTCAAAAAAAAAATAAAAAAACTTTTTTATCAAAAATAACTAGATCAAATAAAATTAAAATGATGGATATAGACAGGGCAAAAGCGTATTATAAAGATTTAGAAGCAACTACGAAAAAATTACTTATGGAGCTTGACAAATCACATAGAAGATTTTTAGCACTAAGCAACTGCTCTTATGACTTTTCTAGCACTTAAAAACAAGTAATCTTTTCCAGTTATAACTACTCGATAACCTTTTTGTTGCAAATATTTCTTACAAAAATGGATATCTTTTAAAACTTGACCCATCTCTGAAAAGTTATAATTTGGAACCTTCGCACCATAAATCATCTCCCCTTCAATCCATCGACAATTTGGAAAACCAAGAATTATCGCTCCATTATCGTTTAAATAATTTTGATATAAAGACATAAAAATTGGGTTGAAATTTATATTAGAGCTTTGCAGGGTACCTATAGATATAATCATATCAAATCTACCTATATTTATATCTTGTAGTTTATTTATGTTAGCTTCTATCATTTTTGCTTGTGGAAATTTATCTTGGGCATATTTTATAATTGTTTTTGAATAGTCTATACCAACAAATTCTTTATTTTTAAATTCTTCTTTACTAAGCATATTTTTTATAACTTCAAACTCATCTCCCTTATTTATTCCAATATTTAAAATCTTATTTTTTGATTTTATATCACAAAAATTCAAAGCTTCTTGATAATAATACAAAAAACTAAATTGTGATATTTTATCTATTTTAAAAAAATCACTATCTACCCCATATTTTTCACTACTTTGTTTTTCTTTATGAAAACTACTATTTTCATTTAACTTTTTAAAACTTAACTCTACACCTTTGTTTTTTTGATTAATAAGAACTAATTTCATCTTATATATCTGCGCTAAGTCTATAAATGCTTTAATCCCAAGCTCTTCATAATAATTTATCTCTATAGCTATTTTTATAATCTCTTTGAATTCAAACTTTGTCTCTTTAAAAAAAGATAGTAGCTCATAGGAGTTATTAAATATTTTTATATTATTCATATTGCAATTATAGTATATTCTATTTTCAGCAATAATTAACTAAAAGTAATTTATCATACAAATGTCTTAATTAATTTGAAATTTATATATAAAGGAAATTTTATGCAAAGAAGAGATTTTTTAAAGGTTGTTGGTGTTGGAGCTGCAATGGTAGTGGTGCAACCATCAATGGTAGGTCAAAAATTATATGCAAGTGACGGTGGTATGTTTAAGGCTTATGATAAAGTACAGCTTATGGATGCTGATGGAAACCCAATTTTAGCTTCAAACTTAGTAAAAGAAAAAAATTATGTTTTTAATTACCCACATGTTGCTACACCCTGTTTCTTGTTAGCTCTCCCTGAAGCAGCAAATAAAGATGTTAAACTAAAAAGTGAAGATGGTGAAGAGTATATATGGAGTGGAGCAGTTGGTAAAGAAAATAATATTGTTGCCTTTAGTGCAATTTGTTCTCATCAACTAACACATGTAAATCCAGCAGATAGTTTCATCTCATATGTAACTAAAAAAGAAAAAACTATGGCTTATACAGAAGGTGGCGTGATTGTATGTGGCTCACACCTTTCAGCATTTGACCCTACAAATGGAGCTAAGGCATTATCTGGTCCAGCAGCGGAGCCTTTAGCAAGTATTGTAATAGAACATCGAGATGATGATACACTATGGGCTGTAGCAGTACTAGGACCAGATAAGTTTCACTCATATTTTAAAGCTTATAAACCAGAATTTAAAAAATACTTTGGTGGAAAAAGAAAAGCTAAAAAGTTTGTTACTGTTGCTGCACAGACTGTACCTTTAACTGAATATTCAAAAGAAATAATTAAGTACTAAAAGGCAAAACAATCGTCATTCTGGACTTGATCCAGAGTTTAATAACTAATTGAGACCTCTGGTTAATTATAAGTTAGATTCCAAGTCAAGCTTGAAATGACGATAGTACGTCATTCTGGACTTGATCCAGAATCTAATAGCTAATTGTTCAGAGAGCCCAATTATTCAGAGAGTTCAACTATAAATGTCTTTATTGCAAAAACTAAATAAATATATATATATTAAGCTATATAGCTATAAATTTTGTTACTTATTTACTCATCTCAAAAAAAAATTTATTTTTATTTTTTTATAAAGCTATCACAAATATGGTAACTTTATATAATTATTTGAATAATATTTAATAAATGGGCTTTATTATATTAATTGCTTATAAATAGGCAGACATTAATAATTAATAATTATATATATAAAATTATTTAATTATACATACAATACTTAGTTAAGTTTCACTTTATACTAATCAATGTAATATAAGTTAATCCGAAAAATAAATTGGATAATTTATTTAATAAACTCAAGGGAGAATATATGTCATTAAATCGTCGTAATCTACTTAAATTTGGAGCTATTAGTGTAGCAGCTGCTACTATGGTTGGATGCAATAGCGAAGCTAAACCTGCTAAAGCATGTGAATCATCTTCTACTGGTGATTCAGCTGTTTTAGGTAAACATAAAGTTGTTGTAATTGGTGGAGGCTTTGGTGGTCTTACTGTTGCAAAAGCAATAAGAAAAAAAGATAGATCAGTTGATGTATTGGTTATTGAAAAAAATGAAACGTTTATGTCTTGTCCATTTTCTAATTCTTTACTAGGGAAACTAGAAGACGTTAATCTTGGTACTTTAGTTCATGATTATGCGCAATCAGTTGAAGCTCATGGTTATAGTATGCTTCATGCTGAAGTTACAAATATTAATAGAGCTAAAAAACAAATTCATACAACTAAAGGTATAGTTGAATATGAAATTTTGGTACTATCGCCAGGTATTGCTTATGACTATGAGAACCAATTTAAAGACTGGGATGCTGATAAAATCAAACAAATTCAAAGAGTAGCACCTGGTGCACTTATTCCAGGCAAAGAACATATTATATTAGAGCGTAATCTAAATGACATGGATGATGGAGATGTAATTATTACTGTTCCAGATGGAAAATTTCGTTGTCCTCCAGCTCCATTTGAGAGAGCTTCTATGATTGCTGCATATATGGATAAAGAGGAAATTGAAGGTAAAGTAATTATCCTTAACCCTTCAGCTAAAATTGCAAAAGGCGCAGCATTTAAAGAAGCATGGGAAGATTTAAATAATGACAGAATTGAGCACAGAGATTACTGCAAAGTAACAGATGTTGATCCTGTTGCTAAAACTGTAACTTATGAAGAAGAAGATGAAGATGACAAAATCACTTCAACTACTCTAAAATACGAAGTTCTTAATCTTATTCCCAATAACAAAGCTAACCCTGTTGTAGAGATGAGTGGTGTTGAAACTACTACTGCATTTGGTAAGGTTATAATGAACGGTTGTTCTTTTCAAACTAAAACTGATGCAGATATCTACGCTGTTGGTGATGTTGTTGGTCATGCAATCCCACCAAGTGGACAAACTGCTAACTGGGCTGGTAAACAATGTGCTGATGAAATTGTTAGTCGTTTGCAAGGTAAGTCTTATGAATTACCTGTTAAAACAAAAACTATTAAATCAGGTAATATTTGCTTCTCTATTGTTGGTGATAAGCCAGAAGAAGCTATCTTTGTAACACATGATTTTTCTTGGACTGGAAAAACTATCAAAGGTAAAGGAAATGTTCCTAAAGCTCCAAGCGGAAAATTCCGTTCAGCACCTAATGCTAAAGCAACTCGTGACTGGTACAACGGTATCATGAGAGATCTTTTCACATAAGTCTATTTAAAAAGTCTCTTTTGAGGCTTTTATATATAAGTTTCTTTAAACATATAATCACTTTTTAATATCCTACCTTACAAGATATACTGAATATTCTGCTAAATTATAAACTAGGCCCTAAATCAAGTTTAGGGTGACGTTAATTCCGTCATTTCAAGGCTAACTTGGAATTTAAAAGCTACTTGTTTAAAGAGTTCTATTTCTCGGCGGAGAACTTGCAGGTGTTGAAGCTGCAAATTTCTTAAAAAAGCAAATATATAATCTTGCTTTTTTAAACTTCTCTATCTTTCCTTTTTTGTTTCATTTTAAGTTTTGCTAATTCACGCATATCTTCATTTCTATCACTCTCGTCCATAATCTCTAAGCCAAGTATAGTCTCTACGCAATCCTCAAGAGTTATAATTCCCTCAGTTTGATCATAATTATCCATAACCAAAAACATGTGGTCCTTTTTTGATATAAATAGGTCAAGTGCTTTAGATACTGGGATATTTTCGTTAATTGAATATATCTCTTTTTTTATACTTGCTAAAGTAACACTATCATCTTTTAAAGCTTGTTGAAATAATTTTTTTGTAAGAATAATACCTGTTACATCTTCAATAGAATTATTATAAACAGGAATTCTTGAAAAATTAAATATATCATTTTCATTACTTATAATCTCTTTTAAAGTGCGAGTCTCATCAAGAGCAAAGACTACACTTCTTGGTGTTAATACATCTGCGATTTTCATCTCATCTAATTTTAAAATATTTTCTATATAATCAGATTCTTTCTCATCAATTACTCCATCATCTTCACTAAGTAACATGCTCTCTAACAACTCATCTTTCGTAAGTGAGTTCGCATCTTCTTTACCTTTAGAGATTTTATCCGTAACAAATAAAGTAGTTAAAATTATTGGATAAGTAATCCATATTAAAAGTCTTATAATTTGAGAAGAGTATGGAGCTAGTTCTTTCCAGTAAATTGCACCTATAGTCTTTGGGATTATCTCTGATAAAAAAAGAATAGCAAATGTCATAATAATTGAGATAATTACAACAGCATCATTTCCAAAAAGAATGGAAGCTTGAGCTCCAACAGCAGCAGCACCAATAGTATGTGCAATAGTATTTAAGATTAAAATTGAAGCTATTGATTTGCTGATATTAGTTTTATGAATACGAAGAAGTTTTCCAATTTGTGGTTTTTCTTTTTCTAGGACTGAAATATATGACATATTTACAGATAGAAGAACTGCCTCTAGCACAGAACATATAAATGATATTCCTACTGCTAGAGCAAAATAAAGTATGAGTAATTCCAATTGTTACAAAGCCTTTGTGTTAATTTATATTAAATAAGCAAAGCTTATCCATTTATGCTAACGCTAGTTTCTCTTCGATAGAGAGTCTCGTGCACAGATACCATGCTTGTTAAAGCAAAATCCATGTTGCAAGTCCTAAAAAACTAAAAAAACCTACAACGTCTGTAATAGTTGTTAAAATAACGGTGCTTCCAATAGCAGGATCAATATCCATTTTTTTCAAAAACAATGGAATTGTAGCACCAAATAAACCAGCTATAAACAGGTTTATCAACATACTTAGAGCTATAACATAGCCCAAATATTCAATACCAAACCAGAAGGAGGAAATAATTCCTATAATTATAGCAAATATGAAGCCATTTAACAACGAAATTGCTACCTCTTTTTTAATAATCCTATAAGCATCTCCTTGTGAGATATCACCAAGCGCTAATTGTCTCACTACAACGGTAAGTGATTGTGTCCCAGCGTTACCACCCATCGAAGCAACAATTGGCATAAGAATTGCGAGAGCAACAACACTTTGTAAGGTATCTGCAAACAACCCAATTACCAAAGATGCTGCTATTGCTGTAAATAAGTTTATTCCAAGCCACGATGCACGTTTTCGACCAGCTTTTATAATCTCATCATCATCTTCCACATCATCATCAACACCTGCTAAATTATACATCTGCTCGGTCGCATGTTCATTAATTATATCAAAAATATCATCTGATGTAATACGCCCAACTAAGACACCATCTTTATTAACTACGGGCATAACGGAGAGATCATATTCTTCAAAATAATGGACTACATCTTTTATGTTTTCTCTATCTTGTGCGACTTTTGGCTCAAAATTTTCATCACTTTGTTCAATATTTTGAGATAAAGTTTTATTAAAATCAAAAATCAATAAATCATCAAGACCAATAGTATATTGAAGTTTATTTTTATCATTTGTGATAAAAAGATTTTGAATATTTTCGAGTTTGTTTTCTTTGCGTAAAGTAGCGAATCTTTTTATTACATCATGAACAACTTCATCTTTAGCAGCTGTAAAAACTTCAAGTTGCATATGAGAACCCGCTTCATCCTCATCATACGTTTTAAGTTTTGTTATCTCTTGTTGGTCTTGTGGTTCAAGTGTTTTAAAAACCTCCTGTGCTACATCTTCATCTATCTCATGAAGCTCTTGCATAAATTCATGTTGATCATCTGACTCTAATTCAGTAACAGCATGAGAGAGTTCATCTACACTAAAATTTTCTACAATATCGTCAAAAAGCCTATCAGGAAGGGCAAGGGCTACATCACCAACTAAATCCTTTGGTATTAGCTTTACAGCCTGAGCAAACTTAGAATCATCTAATTGCTTTAAAATTTGTGCTATATCCGATGGGTGCATCTCACCTATAGAGTGAGAATTTAAATATTCGTGAAGCTTTTGCATAGTGAAATTATAGCGAAGTATCTAATTTATTGTACTTTAGTACCCCTTTTGTAGATATTATCTAAAAAATTTAAGAGAGTTTTTTTTATAATTTTCTTTTTCATCTAACCAAGAACTATAATCACTTTTTTGCATCATGACAAAATCTGCTTAAATTCTCCCAAAGATTAAATCTAATCCATCTTTGTATATTTGAGTGATATTTTTAGAGCTCATATGTGCATTTAATGCGCCACCGTAAAAAATGCAATACCTTTGCTTTTTTATCTCTCTAACACTAAATGAACTCACAATAAACTCCATAATTTTTTAGTCGACTATAAAATTTTAATATTATCCCTTATGTCAACAAAGATTTTTTTTTGTTATCTATGATACTAAGCAATGCTGGAAGTGCTAATAAGTCTACTACTACTGCAATAACTAATGCCGATGCGGTAACTATACCAAAATGATAATTTGGATTAAAATCACTAAATATAAATACTAAAAATGCCATACTTAAAATAATTGTTGTAAATATAATAGCCCCACCTGCATAACGCATAACATATTTAAGCGCATTTTCGAGATTATAACCTCGTTTTCTTGCTTCTATGTACTTAACCATAAAGTGTATAGTATCATCTACTGCAACCCCTATTATGATGGCACCAGCTATTGCTACGCCCATATCTATATCTATACTTAACCATCCCATAACTCCAACAACTAAAACTATTGGTAATAAATTTGGAGCGATGAACAGTGGTAACATTTTAAATTTTTTAAATATCAAAAGCATAATTATGGAGATGAGTATAACCGCTAAAGTTATAGACTGAATTAATGTATTTGTAACATCATGTTGCATATGTGCAAACATCACTGTTTGACCATTAACCTCAGCACTATAAGAAGTATTTGTCCACCAATCCTCTATCCACTTAATTTGTTCTAAATCTTTTGATGTATCTATGATATTTACAGATGCACTAACTCGTAATAGTCTCTCATCAATATCCATCTGATCATTTATCTCCATCCCTTGAGGAAGCGATAAAGAATACAACAGAAGATACTGAGCAATTAAATTTTTATCATCTGGGATACTTTTAGAGCCTTGCATAATATCGTTAAATATTTTTACTGTATCCATTAGTGAACTTATATGTCTAACATCAGGATAAGCGTCATATAACTCTATATAAAACTTATCAACTGCTTTTAAAAATTCAGGTTCTTTAATCCCATCTTTTTCTTTTGAATCAATAACTATCTCATATGTCATAGGTCCAGTTAGGTTTTTTTGCTGAAATATATTATCTGCACGGAAAGGTACATTTTCTTTAAAATATCGAATGGTGTTGGAATCAACATTTACTTTAGTGATACCTATGCCCATCACTATAAAAATCAAAATAGATGCCAAAAGTATTTTTTTATCATTTTTAATAATAAACTCTATCAGATTCTCAGATATTTTATGTTCATTATCTATGTTATCATTTTTTGCTTTTATTTTAGGATTTATAATAGCTAGTAATGCTGGAACAAAAAGTATAGTCATAAAAAATGCTAACAAAGCAGCACTTGCAGTTGCTATCCCTAAAGTTTTTATAGGTACAACCTCTGATATTCCAAGTGATGCAAAACCAATAGCTGTTGTAATAGAAGTTAAAAACAGAGCTAAAAAGTTCTTTTTTACACTGTAATGAATTGATTCATGGTTATCAAGCCCTTTTTTCTTGGCTAAAATATATATCCATATTATATGCATTGCGTCAGCTATACCAATCGCCATAACAAAAATAGGTATATTTGCCGTAAAATTATTTAGTTTATATCCTAACATTATTTGAATTGATAGCACTATTAAAAATGTAAAAATCACTACAGATATACTCAGTGCGGCTAGACTAAATTTTTTAAATATAACTAACAGTAATAGAAATGCTATAACAATAACTAATGGTGTAAAAGTACCTCCATCATGTTGTGCTATCTCAATAAAAGATGTATTAATTACGGGTCCACCATTTAGATGAAACTCAAAACCATATTTTTGTATCTCAGGTTTTATAATTTCTAAAGCTGCATCACGGAGTTTAAAGGAGACCTCTGGGTCATCACCTGCTTTTGGTGTCATTCGACCAACTATCATAGTTGTTGTAGCATCTCTAGAGATTAACTTACCTACTATCAAATCCTCACCCATTGCGATTTGTCTTTTAGCTTCAAAATCAGCAATACTCATTGAATCAATATCTTCTATAAAATCTTCAACTACTATCTCATCTGGATACTCTAAGTTTGCATGGACATATTGATAGTTTGTAATTGAATCAACTCTTGCTATATACTCAGTTTGCCAAAGTTTTTGTGTAATATTTGAAATACTCTCTAACGCTTCTTTGGTAAAAATACCATCTTCACTTTTAAAAGATATAGTTATCGCATCATCATTACCAAAAACAGCACGAAAATCATCATAGTTTTTTAGTATGCTAGATTCTTCTCCAAACCATATTCTATAACTTCCCTCAAATTCTAAGTTCTTTAATCCTGATGCCATATATATTGTAAAAAGTGGAATTACAATTGCGATTGCCCATTTAAATTTTATTATTTTATTTACAAAATTTCTCATATTTATCTCCATTATTTATTAAAAATACCAAGCCACATTTAAACCAACTCTTTGATGTTTTTGTAAAAAAGAATAAGCTGTTGCCTTATCTTTTGATGGTTTTATTAAATAGTAATCTAACTCTATTTTAAAACTATTATAAGC
>WFPU01000194.1 GCA_015487435.1 Sulfurimonas sp. | reverse complement strand
GAGGGAATTATATGCGTGAAATAGCATACGAAGAGATAGTTAAAAATGTTAGAGATATCATAGTATACTCTGCTTCAAATCTTCCCGAAGATGCATTGAATGCAATGAAAGAAGCTTATAAAAATGAAAAAAGTCCTGTAAGCAAAGAAGTTTTAAAACAACTTTTAAAAAATGCTGATATAGCAAGTTCAGAAGCTCGTCCACTTTGTCAAGATACTGGTTTAGCAGTATTTTTTGTAAAAATTGGTGCTGATGTTAAAGTTGTTGGCGGATTATTAAAAGATGCTATTAACGAGGGTACTCAAAAGGGTTATATAGAGGGCTATTTAAGAGCTTCAACTTGTCACCCTTTTACCCGTGCTAATAACAAAGATACAGTTGGTTATAACCTACCAGCTATTATTCATTTGGATATAGTTGAAGGTGATAAAATAGATATAGAGTACGCTGCAAAAGGTGGTGGAAGTGAAAATGTATCTCGTGCAAAAGTTTTTCCACCAGCCGCTGGAAAGCAGGGTGTAATTGATTATGTTAAAGAGTGTATCTCTGATGCTGGTCCAAATCCTTGCCCTCCACTTACTGTAGGTGTTGGAATTGGTGGAACTTTTGAAAAAGCTGTAATAAGCTCAAAACATGCACTTTTTCGTGACATTGGTTCTGTAAATGAAGATCCAGAGATGGCTGAGCTTGAAGATGTTATTAAATTAGAGCTAAACAAGCTTGGAATAGGGACTATGGGTATGGGTGGAACAGAGACTGTTTTAGCTGTACATATTGAAGCTAATTCGTGTCACATTGCTTCTTTGCCAGTTTCAGTAAATGTTCAGTGTCATAGCTCACGCCATACACACATCACTATATAAGGATTCCAGATGAGTAAAACATACCATTTAACAACTCCACTTAGTGATGAAACAGTTTCAAAGCTAAATAGTGGTGACATAGTTTATTTAAACGGAACTATATTTACTGCAAGAGATGCTGCACATAAAAGATTAGTAGATCTATTAGATGCTGGTAAAGAACTCCCTTTTGATATTAAAGGTGCTGTAATATACTTTGTTGGGCCAACTCCACCTAAACCAGGTGATCCAATTGGTTCAGCTGGACCAACTACATCTTATCGTATGGATTCATATTCTCCTCGCTTAATTGCTGAGGGTTTAAAAGGTATGATAGGTAAGGGTAAAAGAAACAAAGATGTGACTGACGCTTGTCAAGAACACAAAGCTGTATATTTTGGTGCTACAGGTGGGGCTGGTGCTCTTTTAGGTAAGCAGATAGTAAGTGCAGAAGTTATCGCTTATGAGGAATTAGGTCCTGAGGCAGTTAGAAAACTAAAAGTAGTTGATTTTCCAGTAACTGTAATAAACGATACGCATGGCAAAGATCTATATAAAATAGGTCGCGCTCAATATGAAATCAAATAATTAAGAAGTTAAATAACTTCCAATTTTTAAAAGGAGAATAAATGAATATACATGAATATCAAGCAAAGCAAATTTTTGTTGAGTATGGTGTACCAGTGCCTAAAGGTATTATGGTTGAAAGTGTTGAAGCTGCTGTTGAAGCTGCAAAAGAGCTAGGTGGTCCTGTTTGGGTTGTTAAAGCTCAAATTCACGCAGGTGGACGTGGTCTTGGTGGCGGTGTTAAACTTGCTAAGACCCTTGATGAAGTAAGAGAGTTCGCAAATGAAATTCTTGGTATGACTTTGGTTACTCATCAAACTACTGCTGAGGGTAAACTTGTTCAAAAACTTTACATCGAAGATGGTGCTGATATTAAAGATGAGTTTTACCTTTCTGTTGTTTTAGATAGAAAATTAGAGATGCCTTTGATTATGGCTTCCACTGAGGGTGGAATGAACATTGAAGATGTTGCTGAAAACACACCAGAAAAAATTATCACTATTCCTGTTGATCCAGCTATTGGTTTTCAAGGTTTTCATGGTCGTCAATTAGCATTTGGTCTAGGAATTACTGACAAAGCAGAACAAAAAAAGATTATCTCTTTTGGACAAAAATTGTTTAAATTATATATGGAAAATGATGCTGAGATGATTGAAATTAATCCATTAGTTCGTACTGGAAGCGGCGATTTTATCGCTTTAGATGCAAAAATGGGTTTTGATAACTCTGCACTTGGTCGTCAACCTCAAATAGCCGCAATGAGAGATTTAACTGAAGAAGATGAAGATGAAGTAGAAGCTGCTAAATATGGTCTTTCTTATGTAGCACTTGATGGTGAAATTGGTTGCATGGTAAATGGTGCTGGTCTTGCAATGGGTACTATGGATACTATCAACTATATGGGTGGAACTCCTGCAAACTTCCTTGATGTTGGAGGTTCAGCAAATGCTGAAACTGTTGCAAAAGGTTTTGAAATTATTCTTAAAAATCCAAAAGTTAAAGCAATTTTCGTAAATATTTTTGGAGGAATTGTTCGTTGTGATCGTATTGCTAACGGCATAATCGAGGCAACTAAAATTACCGATGTTAATGTTCCTGTTATTGTTCGTCTTGATGGAACAAACGCACCAGAAGCATCAGAAATTCTTAAAAGTGCAAACATTGCAAACTTAATTGTTGGTAATGATTTAGGCGACGGTGCAGCAAAAGCTGTAGCAGCAGCAAAAGGAGAATAATATAGATGTCAATTTTAATAAATAAAGATACAAAAGTAATCGTTCAGGGTTTTACAGGTAAAGAGGGAACTTTCCATGCTGAGCAATGCGCAGCATATGGAACCAAAATTGTTGGAGGTGTTACGCCAAACAAGGGTGGTCAAACTCACCTTGGTCAACCAGTCTTCAATACAGTTGATGAAGCTGTAAAAACTACAGGTGCTACTGTTTCTATGATTTTTGTTCCACCTGCGTTCGTTGGTGATGCTGTAATGGAAGCTGCTGAAGCTGGAATTGAACTTGCTGTAATTATTACAGAGGGTGCTCCGGTTAAAGATATGCAAATGGCTAAAGCTCATGCAACTAAGCATGGTATGAAAACACTTGGACCAAACTGTCCTGGTATTATCACTGCTGAGGAGTGTAAAATTGGAATTATGCCTGGTATGATTTTCAAAAAAGGTAATGTTGGTCTTATCTCTAAATCTGGTACATTAACATATGAAGGTGCAAACCAAGTTGTTAAAGAGGGTTTTGGAATTACAACTGCAGTTGGTATTGGTGGAGATCCAATTATTGGTCTTTCATACAACCAACTTTTACCAATGTTTGAAGCTGATCCAGAGACTGAGTGTATTGTTATGATTGGTGAAATTGGTGGAGATCTTGAAATTCAAGCGGCTAAACTAATTAAAGAACAAATTACCAAACCAGTTGTTGCTTTTATCGCAGGTCAAACTGCACCAAAAGGTAAAACTATGGGTCACGCTGGTGCGATTGTTTCTGGTTCTGCTGGAACAGCAAAAGAAAAAATGCAAGCACTAGAAGCTGCTGGTGTAACTGTTGTTGTTTCACCTGCTGAAATCGGTGCTGCCGTAACTAAGGCTATGGCTAAGTAGTTAATTTTTTAGTGTGAGCCTCATAAAGTAACAGATAATTATATTGTGAGGCGCTAATAGCACAATTTAGAATAAAATTATGAAAACTTAGATACTCTTTGTTATCAAAGAGTAATGTGCAGATTTTATCTACACTTTAAAAATAGGAGAATAAATGTCAACTTTTCTAACTGAAAATCCAGGAGATCAACCAGTATGGGTAAACACTAGCAATTGTAAAGCGTGTGATATCTGTGTATCTGTATGTCCATCTGGTGTGCTAGCTATGAGATACGAAATTTCATCAACACTTGGTGCGATGATTGCTGTTGAGCATCCAGAATCTTGTATTGGGTGCAATGAGTGTGAATTATCATGCCCAGATTTTGCTATTTTTGTAGCAGAGAAAGCTGATCTAAAAGCAGCAGGTTTAAGTTTTGCAAAACTTACTGATGAAGCTAAAGCTCGTCAAGCAGCAATTGCTGCTAACAACTACTATTCAATAGAACAAGGAGCTAGATAATGGCAACAAGAGAAATTATATCAACTGGTAATGAGCTAGCAGCGATTGCAGGTGTTGATGCTGGTTGTACTTTTTTCGGTGGGTATCCACTGACACCATCAAGTGAAGTCATGCATGTTATCTCTGACCTTTTACCAAAGGTTGGTGGTACATGTATTCAAATGGAAGATGAGATAGCAGCAATCTGTGCAGTAATTGGTGCAGGAATGGCTGGAAAAAGAACTATGACTGGTACTTCTGGACCAGGTATGAGTTTAAAAGCTGAAAACTTAGGTCTTGCTCAAATGGCAGAAGTACCTTTAGTTTGTGTAAATGTTATGCGTGGTGGTCCATCTACTGGTCTTCCAACTCGTGTATCTCAAGGTGATATCCTTCAATCTAAAAATCCATCACATGGTGATTATAAATCAATCACTTTATGCGCAGGTACTTTAGCTGAATGTTATACTGAAACTGTAAGAGCTTTTAATATTGCCGACAGATTTATGCAACCAGTTATCGTTTTACTTGATGAGACTATTGGTCACATGCATGGTAAAGCTGAACTTCCAACACTTGAAGAAGTTAAAGCTGGAATCGTTCCAAGAAAGAAATTTGATGGTCCTGCTGAAGAATATTTTCCATATGAGTGTGAGCATGATGAGCCAGCAGTTCTTAACCCAATGTTTGAAGGTTATAGATACCACTTTACAGGTCTTCACCATGATAAAAACGGTTTCCCAACTGAGGAGATCGAAACATGTCGTAAACTTATTCAGCGTTTAGAAGATAAAGTTGCACTACATGAAGAAGAGCTAGAGTCTTATGAAGAATTTATGATGGATGATGCTGAAGTTATGATTATAGCATATGGTTCAGTTTCACTTGCAGCTAAAGAATCAATTCGTCATCTTCGTGCTGATGGTATTAAAGCTGGCTTATTTAGACCAATTACAATTTGGCCTTCTCCAGCTAAGAAAATAAAAGAGCATACTGATAAAATTGAAAAAGTTTTAGTTGTAGAACTTAACATTGGTCAATTTCACAGTGAAGTTCAAAGAGCATCTTCTAGATTAGATATAGATGGTTTATTTAAAGTTAACGGTAGACCAATATCTCCTTATGAGATTGTAAATAAAGTGAAGGAGTTATAATATGGCATTCAATTATGAAAAATATTTAAGAATTCAAAAGATGCCAACACTATGGTGTTGGGGTTGTGGCGATGGTGTTATCCTTAAAGCTTTTGTAAGAGCTATCGAAAAAATGGGTATAAAGCAAGATGACGTATGTGTTATTTCTGGAATAGGTTGTTCTGGTAGATTTTCATCATATGTAGATTTTAATACTATCCATACAACACATGGTCGTACTGTAGCATATGCAACAGGTGTAAAACTTGCTTGTCCAGATAAAGTAGTTGTTTGTGTTGCTGGAGATGGTGACGCACTTGCAATTGGTGGTAACCATACTATTCATGGCTGTAGAAGAAATATTGATATTACAATGATTGTTATTAATAATTTCATCTATGGTCTTACTAATTCACAAACTTCTCCAACTACTCCTCAGGGTATGTGGACAGTAACTCAAAAAATTGGTAATATTGATCCAACTTTTGATACTTGTGAATTAGCTATCGCATCTGGAGCATCTTTTGTTGCTCGTGAAACTATGCTTGATCCTAAAAAATTAGAAAAAATTATTATAAAAGCACTTGAACATAAAGGTTTTTCTATGATGGAAGTGCTTTCTAATTGTCATATCAATCTCGGTAGAAAAAATAAAATGGTTTCTGCTATGGAAAATTTAGAATGGATTGATAGCATCACAACTTCAAAGAAAAAATATGACGCTATGACGGAAGAAGAAAAATTAAATTTATTTCCAACTGGTGTTCTTAAGCAGGATTTAGAAGTTCGTGAATATTGTGATATGTATAAAGATATCCAAGATGCACATCAAGGTAAGCGTGCAAAAATCACACAAGATGATTTTGCTAAAAAAATATAAGGAGAACAACTATGAGTAAAACATTAATGAGATTTACAGGTGTTGGTGGACAAGGTGTTCTTCTTGCTGGTGAAATTTTTGCAGCAGCAAAAATTAAAACTGGCGGATATGGATTAAAAACTGCAACATATACATCACAAGTTCGTGGTGGACCAACTGTTGTTGATATTCAATTAGATGATAAAGAGATTTATTATCCATATGCAAATGATGGTGAAATTAGTTTCATGCTTTCTGTTGCACAAGTAAGTTATAACTCTTTTAAAGATGGTGTTCAAAAGGGTGGAACAATTGTTATTGATCCAAATTTAGTAAAACCAACTGATGAAGATAGAAAAATATGGAACATTTATGAAATTCCTATTATTACAATTGCTAAGGAAGAGGTCGGTAACGTTATTACTCAATCTGTTGTTGCTCTTGCAATTGCTAATACTATGATGAATGCCATAGATAAAGATATTCTTATTGAAACAATGCTTAGTAAAGTGCCAGCTAAAGTTCATGATGTAAATAAAGTAGCTTATTCTCTCGGCGAAAAATACGCTAAAGAAGCTATGGCTAAATAGAGATTCTAAAAAGCAGCTCAAGAGGCTGCTTTTTTTTTATCAATCACCTAATATTAAATAGTATTAATTGATTTTTATCTACAATTTTATACTTTCCCAAAAAAAATCCACATGTTTTTCAAATTGAGTAGATAACATATCTGTAGATTTTGAATCAAATCGAAGCAGGGTTACTTGTAGTCTTATGTAGAATAGGGTGGAGATGAATTCATAAGCCATCATCATTGGATCCCCTGAGCGAACAATAGAGTTTTGCATCATCATAAAAAAGCCTTCAGCTAATACCTTTACATTCTTATCGTGAAATTCACTCATAAATTGCTCTCTAAGCTCTTTGTTTTGCAAAAGCTCTATCATGAGTAATCGAAACATCTTTTCGTTGTTTTTATCGAATGTGAGAAGCTTATACTGTAGTACAAACTTATTAATAAATGCCTTGCCTTTAAGCGCACTTTGTTTTATCTCTTCATCATCAAATGTAAACGGAGTGGTAAATATATCTTTTGATACCTCTAAAAATATACTCTCTTTATTTTCAAAGTGATTATACAACGCACTTTGCTTAATCCCTATCTCTGTTGCAATTTTTCGTACACTTGTACCTTTGTACCCATACTCAGAGAATAGGGCAGTTGCAACTTTTAATATCTTCTGTTTTGTTCCAGTTTTTCTGTATTGTTCCGTATTCATTGAGGATAAAGCCTATTTTTAATTTAGTGAACACTTGTTAAGTATTTATTTATTATATATGAACACTCGTTAATTTAAACTTATGATAAGTGAACATTTGTTCATACTTTAAAAACGTAAAAAGAACAAATGTTCACTAGATAAAAAAAGGGCTATGAAAGGAATTATTTAGTATTATTTTATAGGTGTAATAGATAGTTAATTGCATAATATTTGTAATAGGAAAGTCCGAGCTGCTATAAGAGAGTGTTCCATCTAACTGATGGCCAGCGTAAGCTGAGGGAAAGTGCAACAGAAAATATACTTCTATAATTAGCCGATATTTGAGCATTTACTCAAATATCTTTCGCTAGCCGCTAACGCACTAAAGCATAAAAATGTAATAGCATTTTTTAACTTTTAGCGAACTAAGAATAGTAACGGTGAAAAGGTGGTGTAAGAGACCACCAGCTTCTATGGTAACATAGAGGGCTTGTAAACCCAACACGGCAGCAAGAAACAAATGGTTAGCCTCTTATGTGGTGTTTATACACTGTCGCTTTTGTTTCGCTAGATGTATTTTGTAAAAAATACAGTAGATTAATGCTATCGCTACAAAACTCGGCTTATATTACGCCTATTCACTGTTAATATTAGAAAATATCAAATTATACGAGAGGTTACTCAATGAAAGAAAAATTTATATCGCTTGGTGGTCTAATGGTTTCTATTGCCATTATAATGTTTGCACTGACTTATGAAATTGAAACAGATACAAAAAGCGAAGCAGTAAAAAGTGTTAATGAAAATACAGCTACAAATCTTAATGAATAACTTTCAAGAGAATATACATTATGTTAACCATTAAATAAGGATGACCTAATTATGACTAAGAAAGAAGAACTTATTCTAGATATACAGAACTTGCTCAATAGTTACGATGATGTAAACTCAACAAATATTAGTCCAGATATATTAAAATTTATGGATGAAGATACTCTTATTAATATTATAGATTCATTGTTGCTACAAAAAGAAAATAATAAAAAAACAGATGCCTTATGGCTTGAAACATTTAAAAAATATAGCTAAATT
>WFPU01000193.1 GCA_015487435.1 Sulfurimonas sp. | reverse complement strand
TTTGGGGTAGGTTACATAATCAGTTAAAAGGCAGTGATATACTCTATGTGTGGGCTGAAGATTGGATAAAAAATTTTAAAAAAAATGGTGTTAAAAGAGTTTATTATTTACCACCAGCTACTGACAAAAATATTTATAAGACTTTGAAATGTAAAAAAAGTAACTATTATATATTTTTAGGACATATTTCGAGCAATTGGAAAGATGAAGAACTATCAAGAGAGGTTGGTGTTAAAAATAAAAAAATTATTTTTTTTAAAGATTTATTACCATATATTAAAGATTTTGTCTTATCAAAATATAATGATAAAAGCTTTTTAGACTCTTTGGTTGATAAAGGGATAAAACTATATGAACCAATGGATAAAACTTTACTATATGATATAAGCAATAGAACATTCAGGCAAGTAAGAAGAGAACTTTATATTGATAAGTTTATCAACATAAATAAAAATATCGCTATATATGGTAGTAAAAATTGGAAACTTCATGATAAATATAGTTCATATTATAAGGGTTATATCTCTAAACCAAATGAAATTAATAAAGCAATAAACAGATCAAATGTCTTACTTCACGATGGAAACTATCCACACTTTAGAACTTTTGATGCAATGGCTAGTGGTGTTGTAGTTGCTGCTGCACAAGCACCAGATAACTTTGATAATCCATGGGAAAAATTAGGCTTTAAAGATGCACAAGACTATATAAATGTCGATATATACTCAAATGAAATAAATAATGAAGTATTTATGGATGAAAGCTTATTAAAAAAAATATCGCAAAATGCAAAAGAAAAAGTTTTAAAAGAGCATTTATGGATTCATAGAGCTAAAAAAGTACTTGCTGATCTATCGGATTTATTAAAAGGGGATAAGGATGTCAAAAGATAATTATGATTCACATGTGTTTTATGTAACATCACAAGGTTATGCAGGAGATCATTGGTATAGTTGGTTTACTAAAGCATTAAATACCCATCCGGAGATGTTTGTATATATTGCAAATGAGGGTTCAAGACCAAAATATTTTGAAGAGCGAACTCGCTCAGAGAGACCAGATTTATTAAAATTTACAAAATTTATTTCTGATGTTGGTAGGACTTATATAGCTACTGGGGATTGTTATTCTTATCGTGCACATAAAATGCAACCGCTGGTTGATAAATATGGAGATGATGCAAGATGGATAAATTTGGTAAGACATCCGTATGTTTGGTTGTTTTTTTATACTAGATGGCGGGCGACAAATATGAGAATGGGTACTGGTAAAACAAAACCTCTTGACCATGAGTGGAATATTGTTGAGCACGAACTTTATGAGGGTTTAAAACCATACAAAAAAGATGATGTTCATATTTGGGCTTTTTATAGAGGACTAACTTTTTTAAATCATCATATGATGAAAGATTTAGCTGTAAATACTAAACATGTTAAATTAGAAGATATAGCTAGCTCCAAAGAGACCTTTAATGAAACTGTTGCTTATTTGACCCATGATAGGGTTAAGTTTGATAAATCTACATTAGAGTTAGTATATTCATGGCTTTATGAACCTTTTAGAGGTGAAGAGAAATTTTTTGTAACACCTTATTCACAAAAAAACTCATATGAAGATTGGCAACTCGAGGCAATTGATAAAATAGTATCACAAGAGGCAAAAAATAAATTTATGGAACTTGAATATGAGTTATAAGGGAGTAGGACCTATAGTTTTAATATCTGGCTTTAAGGCTGGTACATGGTTAATGAGAAAGGTTTTATCTGCTATGACGGGTATGGATTTTTTTGAACCAGAAATTATTCCTGGTGAAAAAAAGTATTATAACCCTGCACAATTGCAATTTGTAAATAACCACTTTTATAGTTGGCATCTTGTTCCAACTGATGAAGTTATAGATAAGCTTAATACCCATAACGCAAAAACTATATTTGTAGTTAGAAATACTTATGATTTGGTAGTTTCAGTGTATTATCACTTTTATAATAATATAGATGCAGATATACAAAGAGCAAATAATAAAGACAAGTTTTTAAAACAGTTTAGTTTTGAAGAGGGAATATCTCTAATCATAACTGGTTTTGATGAAGATGGTATTAGATGGGGTGGTATGGCTGAAATATTAGAGCATTATAACGAGATATTTAAAGCTACAAAAAAGTGTGATAGTTTAGTAATAGATTATGATGATTTAGTAAATAATAAAAAGAGTGTGATTAATAATATAGTTGATTTTTTAAATATATCAATCACTTCCCAAGAGATAGAAAATGTAAGTAACTTAACAGATTTTACATCTATGAAAAAAGAGGCTCAAAAAAACAAAGTAGGAGTCTCACATTTTAGAGAAGGTAAGGCAGGTTTAAATAGAGAAAAATTATCTGAATTTCATAAAATACAGTTAAGACAGATGATTAAACTAGTAGTACCAAGCATATACGATAATGCACAAAAAGCTGATAGTAAAAAAATAATATATGAAAGATGTAGTTATGAATAAAGAACAATTAATAAATGAAGTTGAAAGATTAGCAAAATTAGCAGGTGGTAAAAATTGGTGTCCTAATGGGGGTTGGCAGTACCCTTTTGAATTTGAAGAAGGTATTGTAGCAAGAACTTACACAGATGCTCAGGTACGGCTTCATCCTTGGCGTAGAGAGATGTTAATAAAAAATTTAGACAAGATTTATTCAGATAAATATCATGAGTTATCTGTTCTTGATTTGGGCTCTGGAGAAGGGGCTATGTCTTTAGCGTTATGGAATCGTGGAGTGCGTGATATTACATGTGTAGAAGTTAGGGAATTAAATGTAGAAAAAGCAAAATTCGTTTTTAATCATTTTGGAGTTAATGCAAATATTATAAACTCTTCTATTGATGATTTTTTAGATAAGAATACAAAAAAATACGATCTAGTTATATTTATGGGAATCTTATATCATATTTTAAACCCTTTTGATATAATGAAAAAATTATCTGGCATTACAAAAAAATCTATAGTAATAGAAACAGTTGTTGCAAAAATAGATGACATCAAATTTGGGAACAGAGATAAGTACTCAGCACAAAAAGATGGCTTTTTTATTAGAATAGATACAACAGAATCTCAAACAGCAGGACTTTCAAATTTAGAGTTATGGCCTACTATGGGAGCACTAGATATGCTCATGAATGAAAATTGTTTTACTGATGTTGAATTATTTGATTTTGATTCGAATGCACCTTTTGATTATTTGGATAAAGAGAGAATTATAGGAATTTGTAAAAAATTATAGGATAAAATAAAATATGGACCTAACTTATGAATGATAAAAATTTACTCTGGCACAACGCTAACATATCAAAAGAGCAAAGAACTAAAATCAAAAATCAAAAACCATGTATTATTTGGTTTACAGGGCTTAGTGGAAGTGGAAAATCAACTCTTGGGAATATGTTAGAGAAAAAACTTTATGAGTTAGGTTGTCATACATACTTATTGGATGGAGATAATGTTAGACATGGACTTAACTCTGATTTGGGATTTGACAAACAATCAAGAGTGGAAAATATACGACGCATAGGTGAAGTTGCAAAACTTTTTGTGGAGAGTGGCTGTATAATTTTAACTGCTTTTATCTCACCTTATTTAGACGATAGAAAAATTGTTAGAGATTTAGTAAAAGAAGATGAATTTATAGAAATATATGTAGATGTTCCTCTTGAGGTTTGTGAAAAAAGAGATCCAAAAGGATTTTATAAAAAAGCTAGAGCTGGTGAAATAGATAATTTTACAGGGATTAGCTCCCCATATGAAGTGCCTATAAATCCAGAAATTAAGATACAAAATGATAAAATAGATATAGAAAAAAATATAGATAAGATAATTTTATATTTAAAAGAAAAAGGTTACTTGGATGTTTGATAAATTGGAGATAAGTTGTCAGATAAATATTCTATAGATTCACATAAATTAATTTTACACCCTGTAAAAGTTGCATCATGGTATGAGGCTGGGGATGATTGGAATAAATTAAAAAAAATTTATCCAATATATGTAGAGATATCGCCATACGGAGGGTGTAATCATCGATGTACATTTTGCGCATTAGACTATATGGGTTATGAAAATATAGGGATAGATTTTGATGTTTTAAAAGATACTTTAAGTAATATGGCGCTTCAAGGTGTTAAAAGTGTAATGTTTGCTGGAGAGGGGGAACCTCTATTATTTAAAGATTTAGATTTGATAGTAGAGTACTGCTCAAAGGTTGGGATAGACACTTCACTTACAACCAATTTTGTTCCGTCAAATAAAAAAGCTGTAGAGCGATATGTAGAGAATTGTTCTTGGATAAAAGTGAGCCTAAATGCAGGAATAGCAAAAACTTATGCTTCAATTCATCAGACAAATGAAAAAGATTTTGACAGAGTGATGCAAAATCTTAAAAATGCGTTAGATTATAGAAAAAAAAATAGTTTAAAATGTACTATTGGTGTACAGATGCTTTTACTTCCCCAAAATATGAATGAGGTTAAAATATTAGCTAAAACATGTAAAGATTTAGATGTAGATTATTTAGTTATAAAACCTTACTCTCAACAT
>WFPU01000192.1 GCA_015487435.1 Sulfurimonas sp. | reverse complement strand
CTATTTACAAAAATAATGCAAAATATGTTGAAAATAGAGAGAATAAATTTTTTATGAAAGTTTGTGCCCTATTAAATCTAAAAATTCGTTCCGGGTTTCTTGTTTCATAAATTCACCGGAAAAATCGGAAGTAGTTGTAACAGAGCTTTGCTTTTGAACACCTCGCATTGCCATACAGAGGTGCTTTGCTTCAATTACCACAGCCACTCCCAAAGGATCGAGAGTACGTTGAATAGTGTCTTTTATTTGGGTGGTCAGACGTTCTTGTATCTGCAGCCGGCGGGCGTAAGCCTCTACAACACGTGCAATTTTGCTCAACCCCGTAATATGATGCTTAGGAATATATGCTACATGTGCTTTCCCTATAAATGGTATCATGTGGTGTTCACACAAAGAAAAAAGCTCAATATCCTTAACTATCACCATTTGCTGGTAATCTTCCTGAAAAGTAGCACTTTTAATTATATCATCCGGACTGAGTGTATAGCCATGGGTAAGAAATTGCATTGCCTTAGCTACCCTCATAGGGGTATGAACAAGTCCTTCTCTATTGGGGTCTTCGCCTATTAATTCTAAAATTTCTTTATAATGATAAGCTAATTTGTCGGTTGTTTCTTTATTATACCTCTCTACTTTAATAAATCCACCTTCGGGGTCGGTTCCTATTCCATTATTAATAATTTCCATCACTTAATTTTTAAAATACAAAAGTAGTTTTTTTTACCCAATAGCAAAATGTCCTTAATGATATTTATCTGTTTCTTAGCGTGAAAGTTCCTTTGCTGGCTTTAAATAGTTGGATATAAAAAATGAGAACTAAATGCGATAACAGTTCTTTTTCAACAACAAAAAAACACTAAGCCGGAAACTTAGCGTTTTTTTGTTGACCTAAAGAAGGTTAATTATTTAGTTTCTTGTTGTGCATTTTGAATTATAGCCGTTTTGTCAACTTTAAAATGTACATTGTTTCCTACATCTAAAGTTACTGTAGTTTCTTGTACATCGGCTATCTTTCCGTGTATGCCGCCTGTTGTCATTACTCCTGTTTTCGCCACTGGGACACCCAAATTAAAAATTAAACAATTCAGCTAGCTCTTTTTGTTCTTCTTTGAGTAGTAAAAGTTCCTCAAAGTATTGATTAGTATTAGGTATTTTGACTTTTATAGCAAAAATGGTTTTAGCTATTTCAATAGCTTTTTCAGGACTTAAATGTGATTTTTTCTCTTTTAATTGACGTTCTAACTCTTTATATATTTTGTAAGCTACAAAATTGATTGTTATGTGTGCTTCAATACGTCTTTGTAACCGATGATAAATCGGTCTGATTTTTAAATCGTGTTTAGATATTCTAAATGCCTTCTCAATTTTCCAAAGATGCCCATAATTTTCAATTATTTCTTCTTTTGATAGCTTTGAATTGGTTATATAGCCTTTTAAACCGTCCCATTTTGCATCAGCTTCAAATTTTTCTTTATCAATACTAATTTTAATATCACCTTCCATTTTTAGATACTTGTTGTATCCTCTTTTATTGATGTTTGCCTTTGTCAGTTTGCCTTTGTTTAATTGTTTTTCCAGTCGTTTTAATCCTCTTTCTCTGTTATGCCTGTCTTTGCTTGCTCTTTTGCCTGAATAACTAATGATAAGGCGCAAATCGTCGTCTTTAATAATCACTTCGCTTGCTCCGTTTTTGAGTTTTAAGGCTAATATTTGTTCTTTTATTTCTTTCCCTTCATTCTTAATTCTTGCTCCTAAAACAAATTCATAGCCCTTCTCTTGCAATTCTTTAATATTTTGATTGGATAACAATCCACTATCGGCTACAATAACTAACTTTTTTAATCCATATTTTTCTTTAAAAGCATCGATGACCGGTATCATAGTATGTCCTTCAAATTTATTTCCTTCAAATATTTCAAATGCCAATGGATAGCCATCAACACTAACTAATAATCCTAAAACAATTTGTGGATTTTGATGTTTTCCTTCCTTTGAAAAGCCTCTTTTTCTTATTTCATCTTCATCATCTATTTGAAAATAAAGGGTCGTTACATCGTAAAAAACAACATGGATAACACCATTTAGAATTTTTAATGTGTGGCGATAGCTGATTTGCTGTATCTGTTCTTTTTGTTCATTATATAATTTGTCTAAATATCGGTAAACTTTATGCTCGTCAATATCTATCGAATAATATTTATACAATAAATCTACTGTTCTTAATTTGCTTGATGGATTAGATAAACGTAATAAGACTAATTTCCTTAAAATAAATTCATTTAATTCTCCAAAACCCACTTCATCATATATTTTCCCTAATAATAAGTCAATCCCTTTCCTGTTAAGTTGCTCAATATTACGAACAAAGTCTTTTATTTGTTCTTCCTTGTTTGTAAAATCTAATTCTAAAATTCCTAACCTTGCTTTGATCCATTGTTTTCCTTGATTAAAAAGTTTTTCAACTTCAATTGGATTGGAACTACTTCCTATTGTTTTAACAACTTTGTATTTTCCATTACTTTTATCAATAACTTGGATGCTGATTACTCCGCTTTTATTCTTTTTTTTGCGTACAAACATGGAAACAAAGGTACAAAAACACATCTGGGACACCCAAAAATAGAAAAATAATTAGATAATATGTTGAATATTAACGATATAAGTTTTTACCCAAATAAAAGTGGCGAAAACAGGTGCAATTGTTAATGCTGCGAATAATACCTTGTTAGGGGGCGGAGGAGTAGATGGAGCCATCCACAGAGCAGCCGGAAAAGGTTTAAAGAAAGCTTGCAGACCTTTAAACGGCTGTAAAACAGGTGATGCAAAAATTACTCCCGGTTTTAAATTACCGGCTAAATATGTTATTCATGCAGTTGGTCCTGTTTGGCGGGGTGGACATAATTTAGAACCAACTCTTTTAGCTTCCTGCTATACCCGTAGTTTAGAATTAGCATTGGAGAATAATATACAAACAATTGCTTTTCCGAATATAAGTACCGGTATTTACGGCTATCCGAAAGAAAAAGCTGCCCAGGTAGCAATAAATGCCGTAAAAGATTTTTTGAAAAATCATCCGGAAAATTTGTTGAAAGAGATTTATTTTGTTTGTTTTGATAACAAAAACTATCAGATTTACAAAGAATTAATTCCGGACAAACCGGCAGACGAAACGAGTGAAGATGCTGAATAAAAAATCAATCAAATGAGCGGTTTACTTTCTACCTTATAACTTGAAATTAAATTTAAACAACTTATTGAT
>WFPU01000191.1 GCA_015487435.1 Sulfurimonas sp. | reverse complement strand
GTTTTATGGTATGGTTTATCAATCATGCTAATAAGTAATACATTACTGTTAATCTCCATCTCTTTTTTCAATATACAATCTTTTATCGCAATGTTCTTTTTTTCACTTCTTGCTTTAGCGGCTTGGAGATTCTTACTGAAAAAAGATGTTCCTATAGAAATCACAACCACAAATAAAAAGATAATATTACAGACATTACTTCTGCTCATCATTCCCTTGTTCGCGATAATTTATTTTTTATCCACTTCAAAAGATATCAGTTATGGTTTAATTACTCTTATGCTTTTAACATCCTTGGCTACAGGTGTGTATGAAGAGTTGATCTTCAGAGGTATTACACTTGGTTCTTTGATACATGCAGATATAAAACCAGAAAAAGCCATTTTTATCTCCGCTGCCATTTTTGCATTCTTTCATCTGTTTGATGTTGGGGCATATACTAATTTACAAATCGTTTTCAAGCTTATCAACACATTCATAATGGGTGTCGTATTTGCCTATATTTATTACGCTTCAAATAATATTTTTTATATCATAGCGATACATACGATTTGGGATTTAGAGTCATTTATGGATCAGCAGTATGTAGTGGATACAATAGGTTTGATCTTTCCAATCATACTATTTGCAATGAGCTTTTTATATTGTACGTGGAGCTGTAAGAAATTAAAAGCTGATAATGCTTGATGGCAGATATGTACTTTTGTTAAATTGATAGATTTTATTATCAAGATTTTCTTTAATATCAGTGCGCCTACTGTTCTCCCTTCGGGATAATAGTTATGACAGCACCTTCTTTATATATAACTTTATAGTTTTCAAAGCTAGGAAGAGCGAAGCTTGTGGCTGAACCGGTAGGAACAACATCTTGAAGTATTTTATCAAGAAATCTTATAGCAAAATCAACATCTATGCATGTATAAGTACTTTTTGACATAACTCTTTCTAAAAATCTTTGCGCAGCATGTGTTGTTATTCTCATTTACCATCCTTTTATATTTGATAGGAGTATTGTATGGAATATTTTGGTCATATTATGTCTATAAATAACATTTCACAAAGAATCTAAATATATAAATAGTAATGGTTAGGATGCATATTGTTTTAGAAGATAAGAAAAAAGGACCTCCTTGGTTTTCGCAACCCCAAAAAATCCATTATTATGTACGAATTCCATAGAGCTGTCAGGCATAAGTGCTTTTGCGCTTAGCTCAAAACTTCCAGCTCTTTTTGGTGGAATTTTTACCTTCCAGTTGCCATCTTCTTTATCTTCCCAAACAACTGCTTTTATTTCCGGTGTGGTTTGTCCGTTAATATATCTTGACCAAAAACGAGTAAATCTTTTTAATTCTATTATATGTTTGTTTCCCTCAAAGTAAAGGGAATTGTTGATGATACTTTGTGCATTTTCAATTTCATCTTCATTGTATTTGAGAGATTGCAATATATCCAAAGCAAACTCGACAGCCTTTTCAAAACACTTATCTTGTTCATTACCATAGATATCATGATTGCTATTAAAGTGTTTTATGATTGATGAGTATTCAAAAGGTTTAGCTTTTGATATGCCAACATCATTATCATCAACCATCTTGATAAGTTTGGAGATGTCAGGATAATGTTTTCCTTGACCTAGATGTTCCCATATAAGACCTGCACTACTTTTACCGCCATTGTATTGGTGATGATCAAAATACTTTTTACCATCAAATTTTCTTCCAATATCAATAACCATATCATACTCGAGAAAATCTTTTGTATTGTGTTTGAGCCGTGTTACAGATATCTTTTTATCTGTAAAAAGTTTTAATAGTGAAACAGCTGTCACTTCATCCGCATGAAAGATACCATTGTGTGTAGCAATTTTTAGTTCCATGACTCTATCTTATAGTTCTTTCTGCTATAGCGTTTTTTACTTGGTTTCACTCTTGTGACAGGATTGAACCCCCAAGTAACTCTTTGTTTTTGTTGTGGTATTTTAATTTTAATATTTGCCTTCATAATTGTTCTCCATTTGATGATGTGATGATATAAAAAGAGTTGGACATATAGTGGCTGATTTTATATTTTTAGACTTCGTTTGACAGCCCCTTTTTCTCATTTATCACAAGTACTAAATCTTTTTTCAAATCAAGGGCTATCGCTTCGCTAGATGTTTTGCATTCAAAACAACACAGAGCATCAAGGTGAAAAATAATAGTTTAAGCATATTATTTTAAATTCCCACTTTTCTTTAGAGTGGAAAATTGAGGAATATTCTCTTTTTTTAACCTTTTAGATTCAGTGATAGTAGGCGCCAACTTTTTCTCTTGGATTAAGATACCATCTTTATATACTCGTTTATAGATATAATTGTTCTCTTTAATATATTCTGTAGCATTAAAAAGTTGTTTTGCACCTTGAGATGTTTGTTTCTTCTTTTGTTTTTGTTTCTCTTTTGTATTGGGGCTCTTTTCTTTTCCTTGATTGTGTTTAATCTGTTCACTACCCATTCTTCCAATAGAAGGAAAATTCACAGATTTATCTGGCAATAGCCAGAGCAATACCACCAACATAAGAAGAACTATAAACAGAAATCCAGCAATATAAAGCACCTGTTTCAGCCGCTCTTTAAGCACTTGTGTTTTTGCCTCTTGCACTCTCTTTTTTGCTTCGACAGCTTTTCTTTCTATTTCGATATCAATGAGTTTATTATGCAGCTGAGTATTTATCATCTTTTGCCTTTGCTTTTAAAGTAAAATCTTTTGTACTGTGCTGTGTAGCTTCTAAAAGTTCATCTAAAGTTACTGGTTTGGTTTGATTGCCGGTAATCTCATTAAGTTTATTAAGATCAGTATCAGCAGGAATTACAACAAACTCTTTTTCAATGATAGGTTTTTCAATGATTTTTTCTACAATAACTTCTTTTTCGATGATATGTGGTACTTCCACTTCAACTTTTACAATTTCTTTGCCATCTTTATAAACCTCTTTGATAACCTCTACCTCTTTTTCAACTTTCACCTCTTTAATTGCAACTTTTCTTTTACGTGTCTTTATAAGATAGATAAGCACTTTTTTTAGCATATTGACAAAGAGTATTGCAGCATCGTATGCTCTTGTCTGCTGAGCTTTTCTTTTTATGGATTCCTGCTCTTTTTGCTCTTGTATCTTTGCTCTTTTTTCTCTGTTTTGAGGAGAGTTCATCGCTACAAAGATAACAAATAAGATGTATATTGGGTAAACCACTAAAGAGAGCAGTATCACATAGGCTCTCTCTGGAGTAGTGATTTGATTCTTAAACACCATATTGAAAAAGTCCATAATTCGCACATGTAAAAGAGACTCTTCTTGTTTGTTTTTGAGTGCAAGGCTGTTTTGTTTTGAGAAGTGCTCTTGCTCTTTTGTGATCTGTGCAATTTGATTTATAGCTTGTGCTATTTTCTCTTCTGTATGTTTTATCTTTTGTAGTAGTGCCTTTTTATTTGCCATATACTCTTGAAGCAGTTCGTTTGATACATCTACAGCGTTTTGGGCATTGGCTTTTCTGGCAAGACAATCCTCGGTATCACACATAAGCCCGTTGTTATAGACTGTATCATTAAAGTGTCTATATTTTTTGTCAAGATCTCTTTTTGCAGTTTCAACTTTTTTCTCTACATTGCCTAGTTGTTGATGGTACTGCGTTAGTGCTTTTTCTAACTCCGTTTTATCTTCGATGAGTTTATGTTGTGTTTGCGTTTTTGCTTGAATTACCACTTCTTCTTGCTGTACATGATGGTATTTCTCCTCTACTAAACTCCATATAGTTTGATCAATCCCCACAAAAGAGATAATCCACATTAAGAGAAATGCCGCTATTAGCCCAAATGAAAACCTACTGCCATACCCTGCGCCATCTTCAAATCTGACAGTAGTCATAAGCAGTATTACAATCTCAATGACTACAAACAGCGCTACAATCATCCAAGTAGCAACAGGAGTAAATTCACTTGAGAAAAAATGGTGATAACCGTACATACCCATGATAATGATCATAGTAGCCAGAGCGTATTTAGCCAGTTTTAGTTGCAGTATTTGTGTAGTCATTGTATTCATCCTTTTATTTTATAGTGACATCAATATAATCATTAATGTTATTTCTATTTAGGATAAATAGATTATCTCTATCTACATCCATCATTTCATCGTAAACACTTTTTGGTGCATGGATATAGTTCCAATAACTTATATATGCTCTTTTTGTTTTACGAATTGATTGTGGTGTATCGGCAACACCTGGCATATATGGTCTGTGTAGTCCAACAACCGCTGCACCTTGTAAAGACTTCTTTTTTCCTGCAAAATAGACAAATGAGCAAGCAGAGAGGCATCGCATCTCTTTGTCCACACCGGTATTCCAGTTGTGTTCATGAACATATGCGCCTATTTGCATTGCAGTTGCCACTACACCGCCGTTGGAGTTGATTTTTATCTCTTTAAAATTAATACTGCTTTCATCAAGGTAGTGCAAAAAGTTTTTATAGGTGTTTTCATTAAACTCACCCTCAAGATACAAAAACGGACTGCCATCACTGTTGTACCCCACCATAAAGTTCATCTTTTGGTTTGGTCTTGTGGTGTAGCGTTTAGGTGCAAAATACTTTATGGTTTTTTCAGGAAGATTGAATTTATGTTTTTTTGCCACCTTTTTAGCGGTTGTTTTTTTCTTTTGTACTTCAGCTGGCTTAGAAACTGTGTCTTGCAAGAGAGTATTTTGTTTTGGTTGTTTACATGGGAGATAGATATATTTTGTTTTATAGACTACCTTCTCTTTTACTTGTGGTTGTTTGGTGCAGCCTGCTGTAAAGAGTGCTATTGCTATGACAAATGTGATAGATAGATTTTTTATTGCTTTTTCTTCCCTTGTTGGATTAAACATATTTTTTTACCGCTATCTTCGATGTATCTATATGATGTTGCTCTATAAGATGTGTTTTTGGCAAATCATTAGTGTTATGTAGTTTCATTATCGCAGAGTAGGCTTTTTTGGAGACACCAATTGCAACAAAGCCGTTAGCATAAGTGTTTTTAGTGGCAATTGTTGGAAAATGATTCCATAAATTATTGCGAGTAAGGTATTTGTTCATATTTACAATAGTATGAATATCTTCTTGTTTCATTGCGTGAACAAATTCATATACTTCAGCATTAAATCTTTCTTCGCTGCTAACATACTCTATATATGATGATTTAGAATCTAAATAATCATTTTCCCATAGTTCATTTTTTGTTTCGTAGTTGTAAGAAATCATGTCGTCCTCCTGATATTTTTAAAAGTATAAAGAATTTGATGGACATATATTGTCTATATTTATTATCATTGTGTGGTTTTCTATCTTCTGGAATGATTGTGACAATACGATCTTCTATGCAAATGGCTCTATATTGTTTGGAATGAGGTATAATTTGGAGTCTTTAAAAAATTAGGTTTTTATTGAGTTGATAATTGTCTAGTTTTTAGGGGACATTCCAATTTTTATATGGGAGCAGAAAAAAAGATGAAATTAAATCTAGCAAACAAGGGTGTATTTTTTATTTATTTGCTTTTTGGTATAACTATATTAACGGCTATAAATAATTATTATTTTTATATGCATGTCAAACGATCAGCTGGACGTAATGCTAATCAATTAGCCAGTATAATTAAAAGTCAAAATAAATCAGGATGTAATAATGAGATATTTATAAAAAATATTCTTAATATAACAAAAGCATTTTCAAAGAATGCATATTACAATGATACTATACAAGTAAAACTAAGAAATGGAAAAATATTATGGGAAAAACCTATTAAAAGTTGGGATAAAGTTGTTAAATCAGATATAGAGGTATTGATTGATTCTTGTGTTGCAACATTGACTTATAAAGTCAGTTTTGATACGGCACTATATTTAAAATCAATAGTAAGAAGTTTAACATTTTCTGCGACTGATTTTTTGTATGATGTTTATAGAATGGGAATAGAAGATGCAATTAAGGAGTATAAAAAATATCATGCTTTTTACCGTAGTAGACCAACTATTGGGTTTGCAATTTTTACATTTATAATATTATGGTTATATAGAAAACGAGATCAAGAATTAATAAAAGAACAACAGCTTAAAGAACAAGAAGCTTTTAAAAAATTTCAGAAAGAGCTACAGCGCCATGAAGATTCGAGTCAGAAATCTCTAGAAGAAATAAGAGATAAATTAAAAAAGCATCAAGATAAATTATCTTTTGATGCTAATAAATTTATTGATTTTTACAAACTTGATGCTAGTAGTTTAGGTAATAAGTATCGAAAAACTCTTGAAAAAGTTATGTATTCAATATTTCAATATCATATGAATTATAAAGCAGAAAATCTTGGTCAAGCTATATATGAATTAGGGTTGAAAGAAATTATAAGTGATACATCTAGAAACTATGCAAACATTATAAGACTATATGGTAATATTGATTCACATTATAATGATGTACAAATTACAAATAATGAAATTTTAGCATTGGCACATAAGCTACTATTTATATTGGATGAAATTAATAAGAAACAACTTATGGTAGTTGATATTAGTAAACAAAAAACAAGAAAATTTTATGATAAAACAGCTAAAAAATGGGTAGAAGAGGCCATTTAATTTTTTATAGACAAAATATGCATAAGTAAAATTATATACTCTTTTAAAATAAATACGTTAGAGGAGTAAAAATGTATGTGAAAATAAATGGAAATATAGAAATCTGGGCTAATAAAATTGCAAAAATATTTGTTATAAAAGAGCTTAGAAGAGAGAACCTAAGCCAAAATAAGATATCTCTTTTTGTATTCAATTCTATGGTTGAGCAAAAGCTAAAACTTATTTATACTGCTATAATATTTGTTCTGCTTGTGCTATTGTTACAAATATTTTAGTAAACTTATATGTTCTATTTTTAGAATTTTTATCCTATAGTTTTATGGGTAGTTTGTTAAAAACAATATACGATATTCAACTAATGATTGAATAGGTTTCTAAAAGTAATACCAAAATTCTTTTGATGTACCACATGGTATTATCAGTAAAATACAGAAGAAACTTTAGTACAAGTATGTATCATAATATCGCAAAGATATGAGATTAATTTTTAAAGATTGGAAATGATGAAGATTATGTGTATTTTGTAATACAAAATGCTAATATAAGTTTCAAAATTTTATAAATAATAAAAAATATATTATAGGAAGTTAATATGGCTATCATCTTTCCAACACTTGATAATATTCAACGACTTAAACAAAAACCTACAGAAGGTGAATGGTTTTTAATTAACTATCTTATTACCCATCTTCCAAATGAAGTTGAACTATATTTTCAACCATTTTTAAATGGTGATAGACCAGATATCATTCTCATGCAAAAAGGTCGAGGAGTTACTGTAATAGAAGTGAAAGATTGGAATTTATCATCCTATATTATTAATGCTAAAAATCAGTGGTCATTATCAACTGATGGAACAAAAATTAGATCACCATTTCAACAAGTGTATTACTATAAAGATCAACTTTTCAATATCCACATAGAAGGGTTACTTGAAAAGAAGTTGAAAAACAAAAAGTTTTATGGAAGAATCAAGCCTTATGTTTATTTTCATGGTGCAAGCAAACAAGATTTAGTCAAACTTGCTGAATTTGCAAAGCTACAAATCAAAAACGAAGAAAATAAATGTCATGAACAATTTAAACAAAAGAACATTACTGAAGCAAACTATAATAAATGCTTGGATTACTGGAAAAATCAAAAGAACAAAATAGATCGTGATTTCAAGCAAGTAATACTAATCAGTGATTATTCGAATAATATTTTCTTGCCACCAGAACAGAATAGTGAATTATTTACAGATGAAATATATAGAGAGTTTCACAGAGTTTTGCAGCCTCCTAGTCATACAATTGAGGAGGGAAGAGATATCTTTTATACAAAAAAACAAATCAGATTATCAACAAGTATAGTTGATAGCGCGATGAAAATAAAAGGTGTGGCAGGATCGGGGAAAACCACTGTACTGGCAAAACGAGCTGTAAATGCATATAGACGACATGGAGAAAGAGTTTTAATTTTAACATTTAACTTAACATTGGTGAATTACATACATGATAAAATCAGTGATGTAAGAGAAGGTTTTGGATGGAGTTACTTTTATATAGATAACTATCATGCTTTTTTAAAAACTGCTATAAATAATACAGATAAAGAAAACTTTTCATTCTCTGATTATGATAATGAAAATATTTTAGATGGCTTTGAACATGAATTACTAAAATATGACACTATTTTAATAGATGAAGTACAGGATTATAAACCTGTGTGGATTAAGATAATTAAAAAATATTTTTTAGCAAAAGCTGGAGAGATTGTTCTTTTTGGAGATGAAAAACAAAATATATATAACAGAGAGCTTGAAAAAGATACAAAACGGATAAATATTCCTAATGGTTTTGGAAGATGGGAAGAATTAAAAACATCTATAAGATTTCAAGGTGATGGTGGTAGAGTTTTACAGTTAGCAAAAAAGTTTCAAAAGGCATTTTTTAGAGGAAAATACGAGGTTGATGAAAATGAGAAGTTATCTACAGAAAACTTTTTGGATATAGGCTTATTCAATGTAAAAGACTTGAGTCATGATGTAAAAGATGATCTCTATTATAAAATAGCAGAAGATATTCATAAGAAGATTAAAGAATATAGTATCCATCCAGATGATGTAGTAATTTTATCATCAAAAATCTTTGCTGTAAGAAATGTTGAATATTATTTGAGGAAAAATTTTAAACAAAAATGTAAAACGACATTTGAGACAGAAGAAATGTACCGCAAAATTGTACAGCAAGAAGATATCGTGAATCCTTATGATGAAGAAGAAAATAATAAGCTCAAGCAAATTAGAAGAAACAAAAAAAGACATTTTCATTTTCATAGTGGAGAAATTAAATTATCTACAATTCACAGCTTTAAAGGTGCAGAATCTCAAACAGTATTTTTAATCACGGCTGGTTATCCACATGAAGATGAAGAGCATATATATACAGCGATTACACGATGCAAATTTAATCTTCAAGTTTATTTAACCACAAATAATAGCCAATTCAACGAATTTTTTTTAAATGAGCTTAATTTAGATACAGAAGAAAATGAAACAAATACAATGGATATTTTAAAAACTGCTGTATCAGAGATGAAAAAAATAAACTTTCTTTATGATGTACATGGTAAAAAAACAATGCTATCTAATGTAAAACCATATAAAATTTTATTTATGAATGATAACTACTATTTAGCGTGTGAAGTAGATAATGAATATAAATTTTCAATGTTTAGAGTTAATAAAATTTCAAATGTAACATTAAATGATAGTAAATTTTACTACAATATTGACATTCAAAATTTTGTTAGTGATATTCAAACTCCTTTTTCTAGATATTCCGAAAACTACAAAGAATCTATGGTAAAAATTCTTGTAGAAGTTGATGAAAAAAAAGCTCACTTTTTTGAAACGAAAAAATTTCTTCCATCCCAAAATATTGAAGAAAAACTCAGCAATGGAAATCTACTCATTTCTTTTAAAGTTACTCAAGAATTGGAGGTTGAAGATCTAATCAAAAAATGGCTTCCAAATTTGAAAATAATTGAGCCGCTTAGTTTAGATGAAAAAATAAAATCTGATATCCAAAAATATTTGTATAATTAATATATAGATGCTTGTTTAGTCAAAATCTTTTTATACTAAAACTCAAAAGTACCTTGCTTAGCAGCAGTATGATATACAATATTGTTAAAACATTCTGGAGTTTTCATTGCTTTATCTAGTAATCCTAAGTTTATGAGAGAAACTAAAATTGCACATGTCCTTGCTTGACAGTTTATGGACTTTTTCGGATTAAACTCTATGTCGCTAAAAGCATTATATTGTATAAGATTTTCTTTTATATATTGCATATGAGGGAGCAGCGCTTTAATGTATATCCAATCATAAAAAGCACTTTTTGGCTCTAAATCCCAAATCTCTCCTTCAAATTCAAAGGATTTTAAATCGCCAGAATTTTTTAAACGAGTATCTTTTTTAGCACTAAGGGAATCTTTTTGATAAATATCAATATAAGGACCAGCATTTTCAAAAACTTTGCTTCCTTGAAAAGCTGATTCTATACTAATGTTTCCATAATCTTTTGTACTAATCATTAGATTGAATGCACTTAGTCTATGGCCTAATTTTTCACTCGATTTTGTTGAAACTTCAAGAATATCGTTATATCCGTTTTTCCGAGCGCTTTCATGAAGAGAAGTGACACACTTCAATTTTTGTGAAAGAGCAAAACCGTTAAAATATTGAAAATCTATCTCTACTTCTTTGTATAATTGATTTGGTTTATTTGTAGGAACAAATATAGGTCTTTTAGCCATGGTATACTCCTATGATATCTTGAACTTCTATTGCGTCTTTTATCATTATCTCTCCGTATTTTGCCAGTCTTCTTCTTTTTTGTATTTCAGGATCTTTCCAATCTGTTCTTGTCCAAAGAACATCCAAATCTATATATCTGGCTAAATCGTTGATATCTGTATATATTTTTGCATCTGTTTTGTTAGCGACTGTATCTGAAAATATACTTTTCTTTTTAAAAAGAACGTGTGCATCGATTTCTAGCCATACAGGATTTGGAATCTCCATTTTTTTTGTTTTGACATATTGCATTGGATGTTCTTTGACAAAGCTCAAATGAACAAACTGATCTAATCCTTTTGAAATATCAAGTTGATGACTTAATTCATTTGCTCCATAACAAGCAACTGCAATTTTATGGTTAATAAGATTGCGTAAAGATAAAATCCCATTATTCGTAATAGACTTGATATTACTTAAATCAGTAAAATGCCAGATAGACTTGATATCATAGTAATCGAGTGTTCCTTGGAGATTCATTTTAACCTACCTTATGTTTAGATAAGGAAAGTATATGACTTTATATAGACATATATTGTCTATTTATAAACTATTAAACATCTCTCTTATGAGCTTATCAGAGATTCTATAGTTATTCACTTGTGCTTTATCTAAAAACTCTTTCGCCTTATCTATGTTAATGAAATCTTTTTTGATATTAAGATAAATAACACACATAAGATCAAGTGTATGAGGATATGTGTAAATATATTTACAGTTTGACAAAAAGCTCTGTGGGAGTTTTTTTATAATTTTCCCATGAATCACCTGTGAGATATGTATTTACTACTGTATTTAACATTCTTTTGTATGCTTCTTCACCATCTTCTGCATGGGTTTGAAAAAATTTGTTTATAATCCCAAACAAATCTTCTTTGTATATATATTCACCTTTTTGTTCAGCAACACTTTGAAAGGTTTTTAATACTTCAAAAAAAATCTTTTGCATATCTTCATCTAATAATCCCTCATAGGGCATATATTCTTGATTGGAACTATACTCATAGGGAGTTGAATTTTTTAAGTTAGTTATCATATTGGACAATTCTGAGAATTTCATTTTTGCTCTTTGTTATCGTGTAGGCTTTAATTTGTATTATGCCGCAAAATTTCAACTGCCTTTTTAAAAACAACCGCTGCAGTTTGAGAAGCATACTTGCTTGTTTGCGGTTCTTGAACAAGTGCAGCAATAGTATAGTGCTTTTTAGCTTCATTGGAAAACCCGACAAATGAACAATTGTATTGGTTGATGTATCGCCCATTTTTAGCAATATAAGCAGTACCGGGTTTTCCACCTATTTCTAAACCTTGCATCTTGGCTTTTTGAGCTGTACCTTTTTCAACTGTCTTAATTAAAATCTTCTTCATGATATGGGCAGTGTCTGTATTGATCACTCTTGTAGACTTTTGTATTGAGTTATTAGCAATAATTCTCGGTTTTATAAGCATTCCGTCATTGTTAAATACATTGTAAGCTTGCAAAAGTTGTAGAAGATTAACTTTGATTCCATATCCATAACTGGTAGTCGCTTGATAGATTTCATTCTCTAAACGCTTGCTATCTGGAATATATCCACAATTTTCATCACTTATTTCATCTACTGTATACTGTGTAAAGCCAAAAGAGACAAGACCGTCATGATACTCTTTGCCTGTAAGCTTCTGTGCTATTTGTGCCATACCTATATTTGAAGAATAAACTATCACATTTTCAGCACTCAACCAATCAAATGGATGTTCATCAGTGATGGTTTGTCCTTTAAGTTGATAATGTCCTTTATGTCCATTGATGAGAGTAT
>WFPU01000190.1 GCA_015487435.1 Sulfurimonas sp. | reverse complement strand
CTTTTTAAAGGTATTGATATTCAAAAAAACATTATTGAAGATGAAGTAGTGACTTGGATGGCTGATCCTGAAAAAACTCAAAAACTGTGTGGGTATAAATGGATTATTGAACAGGCTAAAGCTTTTATATTTTAATGGGGATTGGTATTATGAAAGCAAAAATACTCTTACTAGAAGATGACTTAACACTAAGTGAGACTATAGTTGATTATTTAGAAAGTAATGATTTTGAGATTGTTACCGCTTATGATGGTGAACAAGCCTCAGATACCATTTATGAACAATCTTTTGATCTTTTTTTGCTTGATGTAAATGTTCCA
Source organism: Sulfurimonas sp. (assembly GCA_015487435.1). Taxonomy (GTDB): domain Bacteria; phylum Campylobacterota; class Campylobacteria; order Campylobacterales; family Sulfurimonadaceae; genus Sulfurimonas. The sequence continues at coordinate 2,577 of WFPU01000190.1, read as the reverse complement.
CTTCTTAATGGATTTGAACTTTTAAAACAAAAACGAGATGATGGTGTTAAGACTCCTGCTATTTATATAACGTCGCTAAACTCTATTAATTCACTTGAAAATGGTTACAAAAGCGGTTGTGATGACTATATTAGAAAACCATTTGTTTTAAAAGAGCTTCTTTTTAGAATACAAAATATTTTAAAAAGAGGCTTTTTTCATGAGAGCAACCCTAGAGTTAAGATAAGTGAGCATGTCGAATATGATACAGAATCAAATCTACTTTTTATAGATTCTGAGCAAGTCCAGCTAAACACAAAAACATCTCTGCTTTTAAAACTTTTTTTACAAAACCAAGAGGAAGTTATTTCACATGAGAGAATTTATGATACTCTTTGGAGTTATGAAGAGGTAGCAAGTGAAAATGCCTTGAGAACCTATATAAAAGATCTTAGAAAAATTATAGGAAAGGAAAAAATTGTTAGTATCAAAAAGCTTGGCTACAGGTTTTCATCAAAGTGAAAGACAAACCCTTTTTAGATTTTTTGCTCTATATATTTTACTGACAGTTATTATCATATCTGTTTTGTCTTTTATATATTTTAATCTTCAAAAAGATTTGATGCTTCAAGAAAAAAAATCAATCTTACAAGAATATTCTAAAGAGCTTATAGAGGATCTTAAACAACTGCATATATATTTTGATAAAACACAAATATATCCAAGAAGTGATAAATTTGATTCTGCAATTTATGATAGTGAAAAAAAGCTGATATTTTCAACACATGATACTAAATTAAGATTAGATAAAATTTTATATCTTGAAAATGAAATGATTCATTTAGTTAATATACCAGAATCTTACTATCTTGTGCTCGATATATAATAGTAAAAGTAAAAGATGATAAAAAGTGGTTAGATCGAACTAAAAAAGAGATTATTATTTTTACTAGTATTACATTTTTATTTATGTTAATTATAGGATATATATTACTTCGATTGTTTTTAAAGCCTATGCGAGATGCTATTACTCTGTTAGATGAATTTATAAAAGATACTACTCATGAATTAAACACACCTGTTAGCACCATAGTTTCAAATATAGAGATGATAGACAGGTCATCTCTTGATAAAAAGTTGTTAAAAAAGATAGATAGGATAGATATAGGTGCAAAAACAATATCAAATATCTACCAAGACTTAACTTACTTAACACTTGGCAATGAGATAATATCTAATAACGAAGATATAGATGTAGAACAATTAGTTCAAGAAAGAGTGGAGTATTTCACCTCTTTAGCCCTCGCTAAAAAAATAAAAATTAGCACAAAGATTAAAGAAAAAACAATTTTATATGCAGATAAGTTTAAAATCTCAAAACTTTTAGATAACTTGATTTCAAATGCTATAAAGTACAATAAAATTGGTGGAGAGATTGTTGTTAGCGTAGAAGACAGAGAGTTTAGTATAGAGGATTCTGGCATAGGTATAGCTGAGAACGATATCTCTAAGATGCAAGAAAGATATACAAGATTTAATAAAAGTAGTGGTGGTTTTGGTATAGGCTTAAGCATAGTATCTACAATTGCTAAAGAGTATGACTTAAATATCAACATAACCTCCAAAGAGAAAGTTGGAACAAAAGTGAGTATTTCATGGTAAGAAAAATAATTTTAACTTTTAGTATTATGTTTTGTTTTGCAAATGCAGATGTATATGAAGACAATTGCGTTAAGTGTCATAAACAACTACCAGTAAGTATAGATAAGTTTTTTTACAACTTTCTTCTTATGTATAGTAGTGAAACAGATATGAAAAATGCAATTATTAGTTATTTGAAATATCCAGCTATTGAGACTAGTGTTATGTCAGACAAATTTATAGATAAATTTGGAATTAAAGAAAAAAGCAAACTTAATGAAGATGAGTTAAAAGAAGCTGTTGATATTTACTGGCAAAAGTATAAAGTTTTTGGAAAATTAAAATAGTGAAATTTTCATTACACAATCCCCTCACAATTAATTGTTAAACTTACTCCATCAAATAAAGGAGTTTCAAATGAAAACTACATTGAATACAACATTAAAATCTTTAGTTTTAGCAGGTGCTATTTTATCTTCTACAACACTATTAGCTGATGGTGTCGAATTATACAAAAATTGTGCAGGATGCCATGGTATAAATGGTGAAAAAGTTGCTCTTGGAAAATCAAAAGTTATTGCTGATATGAGTGTAGAAGAGTTAAATCAATCTATGAATGGCTATTTAAATGGAACCTATGGCGGTCCTATGAAAGGTCTGATGAAAGGTCAACTAGCAAAACTTTCAAAAGATGATATAAGTGCACTATCTACTCATATAGTTTCGTTGAAAAAATAAGCTATATCACTTTCTTTTTTATATCTCAAAGTTTTACTTTGAGATGTATATTTGGAGTAATGATAAGTCTGTCATTATGGACTTAATTTAGAATCTATTGAGAGAGTTTAATTATTTGAACTCTCTGATTAATTAGCTATTAGATTCTGGATCAAATTCAGAATGACGGAACTATCGTCACCCTAAACATGATTTAGGGTCTAGTTTATAATTAATAAG
>WFPU01000189.1 GCA_015487435.1 Sulfurimonas sp. | reverse complement strand
TATAATCGTCAGAGAATGCATTCAAGTAATAATTATTTATCACCGGTAGAGTATGAAGAAAAAATGTTACTAAAAGAAATAGGTGCTTAGAATGTTATATTCTTTGTGTGATATAGGGTTGACATATCACTTGGTAGTGCCTGTAATGTATAGACTTATAAATCCAGTAGATAGATGGCTTAGAAAATTTTATGAAGTTGATAAGATAAAATAATAAAATACTCCTTTAAATAAAACTTAAAGCTAGTTTGGATATAATTCCGAACTTTTTAAATAGAATTATGAATGTAAGGAATTGTATATGTACGCAATCATCAAAAACGGTGGTAAACAATATAAAGTTCAAGTTGGTGATATCTTATTATTAGATAAAATGTCTCTTGAATCTAAAGACACTGTTGAAATTAAAGAAGTTCTAGCTGTAAATACTGGTGAACTTAAAGTTGGAGCTCCTTTTGTAGAGGGTGCTGTTGTAACATTAGAAGTTATTAATGAAGGTCGTGATAGAAAAGTTGTAATTTTCAAAAAACGTCGTCGTAAAGATTCTAAAGTTAAAAGAGGTTTCAGAAGAGATTTCACTCGTGTTCGTATCACGAAAATAGCTGCATAAAAACAGCCAAAAGTAACAAGTTACTTGAGCTTTCTGCTGAAGAAAACTTAGTGTTAACGTAAGAAAAGGGACTAGTTCCTTTTCTGTAATAAACAAAATAAAAGGTTCCTTTAATTTAGGAACTAAATTTAAGGAGATTAATTATGGCACATAAAAAAGGTCAAGGTAGTACACAGAATAATCGTGACTCAGCTGGTAGAAGACTTGGTGTTAAGAAATATGGTGGAGAAGCTGTTGTTGCTGGTAACATCATTATTCGTCAACGTGGAACTAAAATTCACCCAGGCACAAATGTAGGGATGGGGAAAGATCATACTATATTTGCACTTGTTGATGGTGAAGTGAAATTTGAGCGTAAAGATAAAAAACGTCAAAAAGTTTCAATAGTACCTGCTTCATAATTCTACAATACTTGGGCATTTGCCTAGGTATGTTTCTACTTCAAAATAGTTTTACATTTTTCAACTTTAAATACTTAATAATTTATTCTTTAATTATAGTGAATTTTTAAATATTTTAGTATATCACTTGAAATCTGCTTCGAAAGAAGCAAGCTTTAGTGCCCTAGTGGCTAGCGTTCATTATATTTGCTTTGCTCATATAATGTGTTTTAAATAGTAAAAGGAAAACACTTGTTTACAGATAGCGTCGATTTAACAGTATCATCAGGAAAAGGTGGAGAAGGTTGTGTGTCATTTCGTCGTGAAAAATTTGTTTTAAACGGTGGACCAAATGGTGGTGATGGCGGAAAAGGTGGTGATATTATCTTTAAATGTGATAATAATACTCACACCCTTTCACATTTTCAAAGAAAGATGCATATTAAAGCTGAAAATGGTCAACCAGGTGAAGCATCAAATTGTACTGGAAAATCTGGAGCTAAAAAAATTGTTATAGTTCCACCAGGTACACAGATTATTGATGCAGAGAATGGTGAAATTTTATTTGATATGTTGCATCATGGACAAGTAGAGAATTTTTTAGTTGGTGGAAAAGGTGGACTTGGAAATACTCACTTTAAATCTTCAACAAAACAAAGACCAACTTATGCACAACCTGGAGAGCAAGGCGAGACACGCTCGATAAAACTAGATCTGAAACTTATAGCAGATGTTGGACTTGTAGGGTTTCCAAATGTTGGTAAATCAACTCTAATCTCAACAGTTTCAAATGCTCGTCCTGAGATTGCTAACTATGAGTTTACTACACTTACACCAAAGCTAGGTCAAGTAAATATTGGTGATTTTGAGTCTTTTATTATGGCCGATATTCCTGGTATTATTGGTGGAGCACATGAGGGTAAGGGTCTTGGAATTCAATTTTTAAGGCATATTGAGCGTACAAAAACACTTTTATATATGGTAGATTTAGCATCATATAGAGAGTTAAAAGAGCAAATCGAAGTTTTAAAAGATGAGATATCTTCTTTTTCAAAAAAATTGGGAAATTCTAAATATGCAATCGCTCTTACTCGTGTTGATTTAATAGCACCAGATGAATTAGCTGATTTAGTTAATAGCTTTTTAGATTTAGTTGGACTAAAACAAACTTTTTCTAAACAATTTAACTTTGATGAAAATATTCCATATTATATTCAAGAGAGCGCAGATGAAACTCTTGGTTTTGATAGAACACTTCCTTATTGTGTAGTACCAATCTCATCAGCAATAAACAAAAATATTGAGCCATTAAAAAATGCTCTATTTAATTTAGTACAAACTGATAGAAAGTAAAAAAAATGAAAGTAATTTTTATGGGTACACCTGATTATGCAGAGGCTATCCTAAAAAAATTAATTGATACAGTTAACATAGATGTAGCTGCAGTTTATACTCAGCCTGATAAACCAGTTGGGCGTAAAAAAGTTTTAACTCCACCACCTGTTAAAACTTTAGCATATGAAAATAATATAAAAGTTTATCAACCTTCTCGCCTTCGTGATGCTGATACTGTAAAAGAACTTTTAAAGATAGAGTGTGATTATATAGTAGTTGCAGCTTACGGTCAAATTTTACCACGTGAAATTTTAGATCATGCTCCATGCATCAATCTTCATGCTTCAATATTACCAGCTTATCGTGGAGCCAGTCCAATTCAACAAACACTTCTTAATGATGATAAAAAAACTGGCGTAACAGCTATGATGATGGAAGAGGGACTTGATACTGGCGATATTATTAAAATACAAGAGATAGATGTCCCTGAAAATATGATAGTTGGAGAGCTTTTTGATGCATTAACTAAAGTTGCAAGTGAGCTAACCATAAATGTATTAGAAAATTTTGAAAAGTGTACCCCAAAAAAACAAGATGATACATTGGCATCACATTGTACTAAGGTTACAAAAAAAGATGGTGAAGTAAACTTTAATGATGCAAAAGAGTTATATTCTAAGTACAGAGCATATACTCCTTGGCCTGGAGTTTATCTTGAGTCTGGATTAAAACTAAAAGATATTGAATTTATTGAAAAGTCTACTTTAAATAATCCTGGAGAGATTTTGAGCGTAGAAAAAGATTCTATTATAGTAGGTTGTGCAAAAGGCACTATAAAAATAAATAAAGTACAACCAAAATCAAAAAAAGAGATGGATGTGCTTTCATATATAAATGGAAAAAGATTGTCTCTTGAAGATTACTTATCTTAAAAGTGTAAACTCAACACAAACATACTTAAAGAGTTTAATTAAAAATTCTTCTATAGAATCTCCTCATGCTGTTGTAGCAGATGAACAGACAGTTGGACTCGGTAGCAGGAACAATTCATGGCAAGGCTTAGATGGTAATATGTTTCTATCTTTTAGTATTAAACTACAAGATTTGCCAAAAGATTTAAAATTAGAATCAGCTTCTATATATTTTTCATATATTTTAAAAGAGACTTTAGAATCACTAGACTCAAAAGTTTTTTTAAAGTGGCCAAATGATCTTTATATAGATGATAAAAAAATCGGTGGTGTGATTACAAATATAATTGATGATAATCTAATTTGTGGTGTTGGAATAAATATAAAAAATGCACCTAAAAATTTTGCAATATTAGATATAAAAATATCTAGGGATAATTTAGTAAATTTATATTTAGCAAATATTGAAAAAAAATTTTCATGGAAGCAAATTTTTAGCAAATATAAGATAAACTTTTACAAGAAACAAAAATATTATACACATAATAATAATTTAAGAACTTCTTTAGAAAATGCTGAACTTCAAGATGATGGTTCAATAATTCTAGATGGTAAAAGGGTATATAGTTTAAGATGAGTGAAGTAATAGTAATAGCAAATCAAAAAGGTGGAGTTGGTAAAACAACTACAGCTGTAAACTTAGCTGCTTCACTTGCTGTTGCAGAAAAAAAAGTATTATTGATAGACTCAGACCCTCAAGCTAATGCTACTACATCTTTAGGATTTCATAGAAATGATTATGAATTCAATATCTATCATGTACTCATTGGTACAAAAAAACTAAAAGAGATTATTTTAAAATCGGATCTACCAACTCTTCATTTAGCTCCATCAAATATCGGTCTTGTTGGTATTGAAAAAGAGTATTATGATGCAGATAAAGCAAAAGGACGCGAGTTAGTTTTAAAACGTGCTATTGCAAATGTAAAAAAAGATTATGATTATATAATCATAGATTCGCCACCAGCTCTTGGACCAATGACTATAAATGCGCTCTCAGCTTCAAACTCAGTAATTATTCCTATTCAGTGTGAATTTTTTGCGCTAGAGGGTTTAGCACAACTCTTAAATACTGTAAAATTAGTAAGAAAATCAATAAACCCAAAACTTATTATAAAAGGGTTCATCCCAACTATGTTTAGTTCTCAAAATAATCTTTCCAAACAAGTTTTTGCAGATTTAAAGCAACATTTTAACGGTAAATTATTTCGTGATGAAGAGGATAACATTATAGTAGTTCCAAGAAATGTAAAATTAGCAGAATCTCCATCTTTTGGAAAACCTGCAATCCTTTATGATGTAAAATCATCTGGTTCTGTAGCATATCAAAATTTAGCACAAGCAGTGATAGCATGACTTATCTCGATAATGTTGTAGCTGTAGTGAGTGAAATTAGTTTGGGGTCTTGTTCACAAACTAAGGGGAATATATAAAATGTCATCACAAAAATTAGGTCGTGGCTTAGATGCACTTTTAGGTGAAATGGATGAGGCTTATAAAAATGAAGCTACATCAAAAGATTCTATAATAGAACTCGAGCTAAAAAATATTCGTCCAAATCCATTTCAACCGAGAAAAACTTTTAGTGATGAGAGCTTGCAAGAATTAGCAGATTCTATTAAAAATGATGGACTTCTTCAACCAATTATTGTAACAGAAGATTTAGACGGATATATTTTAATTGCTGGAGAGAGAAGGTTTCGAGCTCACAAATTAGCAAAACTAAAAACTATACGTGCTATTGTTCAAAATTCTGATGAACATCGTATGCGTAAATTTGCACTTATTGAAAATATTCAGCGAGAAGAATTAAACCCCTTAGAACTTGCAAATGCGTATGGTGAACTTATAAAGCTTCATGATATCACTCAAGAAGAGTTGGCTCAAAAAATTTATAAAAGTCGTACACATATAACAAACACACTTAGACTTTTGCAATTATCAGTTAAAACACAAAAAGCATTAATAGATAAAAAAATTACAGCTGGACATGCAAAAGTTTTAATTGGTCTAAATGATAAAGAACAACAACTAATGGTTAACTCAATAATTGGACAAAAACTTAGTGTTCGTGAAGTTGAATCTATGATTAAAAATTTAAAAAATAATAAATTTACTCCATCTATTTCTAATAAAAAGAGCATTACTAAATTAAATTTCTCAAATATTAAAAATAAATTTGACAACTTAGGATTTAAAGTAAAAAGCTCACAAAATAAGCTTACGATTGAGTTTGAAGATGAAGTTCATGTGGAAAAACTACTCAGTTACCTAAGCAAAATATAAAAAAATTAAACTTTCTTTTACACTTTAACTAAGATTTCAATTTTATAATTGTATAATTGCGCAACTTTTAGGAGGTGCTATGCTAGATATTAATCCATATTTGCTATTAGCCACATTAGCTGTGTTTCTTACACTTATCGCTACTCTTAACAGTTGGCTTTATAACCCATTGTTTAAATATATGAGTAAAAGAGATGACATCATTAAAAACGACATGCAAAAAGCAGGTTCAAATGATAATGAAATCAACAATTTGAAAGATAAAGCAGACAATATTGTTATGAATGCTAAACTGGATGCTGCAACTTTGAGAGAAAAAGTTATTGCAGATGCAAAAGAGTTAGTAGAAAGTAAATTAGAAGCTAGGCGAGCCGAATTGGCTGTTGAGTACATAGAGTTTGAAAAATCTCTAAATGAGTCAAAAGTGGCACTTGAGAATGATCTTAAATCTCAAGTTCCACTTTTCAAAGATGCACTAAATGCAAAATTTAGTCAAATATAAGGGTGTTTAATGAATAAAATTTTACTGTTATTGTTAACTGTATCAACATACGCATTAGCATCTAGCGGTGAAGCGGGTACAGACATAGTTCAAAGAACTGTAAACTTTCTCCTTTTTGCTGGACTTATTTGGTACTTTGTAGCTGAGCCTGCAAAAGCTTATTTTTCAGGCAGAAGACAAGGAATAGCTGATGAATTGCAAAAAGTAAAAGATAGACTTGCTGAATCAGATAAACTTAAAAAAGATGCGTTAGCTAAGGTAGATGAAGCTGAAAAATTTGCTAAAGATTTAATGGAATTATCTAAAAAAGAGAATAAAATAGTTAATGATAATATCATGGCTCAATGTGATATTGATTTAGCTAATTTAACTTCTCAACAAAAAATTCTTATGGATTTTGAGCAACGAAAAATGGTTCGTGGTGTTGTTAAAGAGATTGTCTCAGACATACTTTCAGACACAAGCAATGACTTTGATCAAGAAGCTATGGCAAATGTTATTTTAAAGAAGGTGGCATAGATGAATGAATCAATTGCAAAAAGATATATAAAAGCTTTAAAATACGATATAGATGAGAAATCACTACAAGTATTTAGTGATATCTTTTCAAGTATATCTTTGTCCTTTAAAGATGATAAATTTAAAAATATTATGGAAAATCCAGCTGTAAGCACAGGTGATAAAACAAATATTATACTAGATGCAGTTAAGTCTGCTAAGTCTGAGAAATTAAATAATTTTATAAAACTATTAGGTGAAAATAATCGTTTAAATATTATTCCATCTTTAGCAATACAAATGAAAAAAGATATCGCAATTACAAGTAAAGTCTATACTGGTACTGTATATAGCAATAACGATATTGATTCAAAAATTATTGAAAATTTAAGTGCTGGTTTAGGTAAAAAGTTTGATTCTAAAATAACACTTGATTTTGTAAAAAATGAGTTTGATGGTATCAAAGTAGATGTTGAAGATTTAGGTGTTGAGATTAATTTTTCAAAAACTAGAATTAACAATCAAATAATAGAACATATTGTTAAAGCAATATAATTCATGAGAGGAGATGTGTAGTGGTAGCAAAAATTCAAGCTGATGAGATCAGCTCAATAATCAAAGAACGAATTGATAACTTTGAATTAAATGTAGATATCAATGAAACAGGTAAGATTGTTTCTTATGCTGATGGTGTTGCTAGAGTTTATGGACTTAGTAATGTTATGGCTGGAGAGATGGTAGAGTTTGAAGATGGTGTAAGAGGTTTAGTAATGAACCTTGAGGAAAGTTCCGTAGGTGTAGTTATCCTTGGGTCTGGTGAAAACCTTAAAGAGGGTATGAGTGTTAAAAGACTTGGAAAACTTCTTCGTGTACCTGTTGGTGATGCTTTACTTGGTCGTGTTGTAAATGCACTAGGTGAGCCAATTGATGGTAAAGGTCCGATAGAAACAACTGAAACTCGTTTCGTTGAGGAAAAAGCACCTGGAATTATGAATAGAAAATCTGTTCATGAGCCATTAGCAACTGGTATTAAAGCTATTGATGCACTAGTTCCAATTGGTCGTGGACAACGAGAGCTTATCATTGGTGATAGACAAACTGGTAAAACAACAGTTGCATTAGATGCTATCATTAACCAAAAAGGTAATGGTGTTGTTTGTATATATGTAGCTGTTGGTCAAAAAGAATCAACTGTTGCACAAATTGTTCGTCGATTAGAAGAGCATGGTGCAATGGAATATACTATTGTTGTATCTTCTACGGCTGCTGAAGCTGCTGCACTTCAATTTTTAGCTCCATATACTGGTGTAACTATGGGTGAATATTTCCGTGATAACGCTAGACATGGTTTAATTGTTTATGATGATCTGTCTAAACATGCAGTTGCATATCGTGAGATGTCACTTATCCTTCGTCGTCCTCCAGGTCGTGAAGCATATCCTGGTGATGTTTTTTATGTTCATTCTCGTTTACTTGAAAGAGCTGCAAAATTATGTGATGAAGATGGAGCTGGTTCATTGACTGCTCTTCCTATCATTGAAACTCAAGAGGGTGATGTTGCGGCATATATCCCAACAAATGTTATCTCAATTACAGATGGTCAAATCTTCTTAGAAACTGAACTATTTAACTCGGGTGTTCGTCCAGCGATTAATGTTGGTCTTTCAGTATCTCGTGTTGGTGGTGCTGCTCAAATTAAAGCAACAAAGCAAGTTGCTGGTACTTTAAGACTAGACCTTGCTCAGTATCGTGAACTTCAAGCATTTGCTCAATTTGCATCTGATCTTGATGAGACATCTCGTAATCAACTAGAGCGTGGACAAAGAATGGTAGAGGTTCTTAAGCAAGGTCCTTTCTCTCCACTTTCAGCTGAAAAACAAGTCCTTATCATCTTCGCTGGTAATGAAGGTTTCTTAGATGATATGGACGCATCAAATGTTGTTAGATTTGAAGCAGAGATGTATCCATTTATTGAAGCATCATATCCTCAAATTTTTGAAAACATTAGAAGTACTTCAAAAGTTGATGATGACACTAAAGCGATAATGCTAAAAGCACTTGAAGAGTTTAAAGCTTCTTTTGTAGTAATTTAAGGATTATTCAATGGCAAACTTGAAAGATATTCAAAGACAGATTAAGAGTGTTAGTAATACTCAAAAGACAACTCGTGCGATGAAACTTGTATCAACTGCAAAACTTCGTCGTGCAGAGGATCTTGCAAAAAGATCTCGTCTTTATTCTGATAAACTCAATCAGGTAATTGCCGAAATAGCTGGACGTATTAAATGTCATAAAGTTGGTGGAATCGATAATCGTTGTTTCAGCGAGATTGAAAATCCTAAAACTGTTGACATCATTTTTGTTACTGCAGATAAAGGTTTATGTGGTGGTTTTAATATTCAAACTATTAAAGCTGTTAATAAACTTTTAAAAGAGTATAAAGATAAAAATGTAAAAGTGCGTTTACGCGGAATCGGTAAAAAAGGTATAGAGTTCTTTAAATACAACGAGGTAGAGATGTTTGATACTGTTGTTGGTTTAAGTTCTAAGCCTGAGAAAAAAAGATCTGATGAATTTATTAGAACTTCTATTATGGACTTTAAAGATGGGAAGATAGATGCCCTTCATGTAGTCTATAACGGGTATAAGAATATGATTACACAAGAGTTACATGTGAATCAGGTTCTTCCTGTAGATGGTGATGCATTTGAGTGTAATGAGACGCAGAGCTCACTTTTGGAAGTTGAAGCAGAGAATGAAGAGAATATGCTTGATGCTTTAGTCAATAAGTATGTTGAGTACAATATGTACTATACGCTTATTGACTCTGTTGCTGCTGAGCACTCTGCTCGTATGCAGGCAATGGATACTGC
>WFPU01000188.1 GCA_015487435.1 Sulfurimonas sp. | reverse complement strand
GTTCTACAACCCCTAAAGCTACAAAAAAATAATTTTTTTGAGATTTATAAAGCTAATTTGTAAAAGTTGAAGTGAAATTATATCTAAATTTTCAATTTCTTTGGCTATAATTTAAAAAAAATACAATTTAAAGATATATATACATGTTAATTACAAAAGCAAGTGAGTATGCGATTCTTTCACTTATCGTTTTATCAAAAGAGAAAAAACCGATGGGAAGTGAATCTTTAGCTAAACAACTATCAATTCCTAAAAGTTTTTTAGCAAAAATACTTCAATCCCTTGCAAAAGCTGAAATTTTAAAATCCTTTAAAGGAATTAACGGTGGCTTTGCTCTAGCCAACGAGGCTAAAAATATAAATATGTTAGATATTATGAGTGCTGTAGAGGGAAAAAGCCCAGCTGTATTTGAATGTTCCCCATCTGAGAATGATTGCCCATCTGATAAAGCAAATATTTGCTCAATCTGGCCATTTTTAAATAAACTCCAAGGTAAAATAGATGATTTTCTTGCTGAGTTAACACTAGCAGATATATTAGAGTAAGAAGTTGGCAAAAAAACGCACAATAAAACAACAAGTTGGAACCTCTCTAAACTTCTTACTAGGTCAAAAAGATCTTAGTGTTGTTTTATTTGTAATGGCTATTTTAGTCATTATTATAGTACCACTTCCTCCTGCGATGCTCGATTTTTTACTAACCATCTCTATCGCTATTGCTGTTTTAATTTTACTTATATCTTTATATGTTCCAAAACCAACTGACTTAACTACCTTTCCAACTTTAATCCTAATTGTAACACTATTTAGACTAGCTTTAAATGTATCTACTACTAGAATGATTTTAAGTCACGGACACGAAGGACCAGAACAAGTTAGTTCTATAATTACTAGTTTTGGTGATTTTGTTGTGGGTGGAAATTTTGTAATTGGTATTATAGTTTTTTCTATTCTTGTTTTAATTAATTTCATGGTTATTACAAAAGGTGCTACAAGAGTTGCTGAAGTTGGTGCTAGATTTGTACTTGATTCTATGCCTGGTAAACAGATGGCTGTTGATGCTGATTTAAATGCTGGGCTAATTGATGATGCAGAGGCAAAAGCTCGTCGTGCAGAGATACTTCAAGATGCAAATTTTTATGGAGCAATGGATGGGTCATCAAAGTTTGTAAAAGGTGACGCTGTTGCTGCTATTATTATTACACTCATAAATATTATTGGTGGATTTCTTATAGGCGTTTTTCAACATGGAATGACTGTATCTGATTCTGCTTCTACATTTACACTGCTTACTATTGGTGATGGGTTAGTTGGTCAAATTCCTGCACTAATTGTATCAACTGCGACTGGTATTATGATTACTAGAAGTTCAAGTGATGGTGATAATTTTGCTGAGGGTACAATAAATCAAATGATGGGAAATGCAAAAATTATGATGATAGTTGGATTTATCATGATTTTATTTGCCCTTGTTCCAGGTCTTCCAACTGCATCTATGGGTCTTGTTGGAATATTATTTGCACTCCTTGGTTGGTCTGTTTATAAGTATGAAAGAGGTGAATTTAGTATCCTTGATGTTGATGCTGCTTTTGGTGGTAAAAAATCTAAAAAGATGTTAGAAAAAGAAAAAGAATCTCTAAAGCCTAAAAAAACTCAAGAAGAGATAGCTAAAGATGAAGAAAATGCCCTAGAAGATATACTTAAAGTAGAGATGCTAGAGCTTACCCTTGGTTATCAACTCATAAGATTAGCTGATGCTAATCAAGGTGGAGATTTACTAGAACGTATCCGATCAATGAGAAGAAAAATTGCATCAGATTTTGGATTTTTAATGCCACAAGTTCGAATTAGAGATAACCTCCATCTGCAACCACAACAATATCAAATACTTCTTAAAGGTATATCAATTGGTGATGGTGAAATAATGCCTGATAAATTTTTAGCAATGGATAGTGGGATGGCTACAGGGGAAATTAAAGGTGATACTACAAAAGAGCCAGCTTTTGGTCTTGATGCACTTTGGATAGACCCAGCAGATAAAGAGGATGCTATCATAAATGGATATACTGTAGTTGATCCATCAACCGTAATTTCAACTCATATGAGTGAACTTGTTAAAAATAATGCAGAAGATTTACTTACACGCCAAGAGGTGCAAACACTTATTGATAAAATAAAAAATGATTATCCTGTAATTGTTGATGATGTATTAAAAGTTGCTTCTATTGGATTGATTCAAAGAGTACTTAAAGCTTTACTTCACGAAAAAATACCACTTAAAGATATGCTTGGTATATTAGAAACTATTGCTGATATTTCTGAATTTACAAAAAATGTTGAGTTTATCACTGAACAGGTTCGTGCAAAACTATCTCGTACTATTACACAGATGTATGCGAGTGATGATGGAATCATAAGATTACTAACTTTTGATACTTCATCAGAACAGATGATGCTTGAAAAATCACAAGAAAAAGACGGTGTCAGAAATATAATGTTAAATGTTGGAGAGATTAATGAACTAATTCAAGCTACAAGCGCAAAAGCAACAGAGTTACTTCAAAAAAATATATCTCCTGTTATTATAATAGTCGATCCTGCTCTACGAAAAGGTATATCTGAAATATTTGAAAGATTTTCTTTAGATGTTATTACACTATCACATGCTGAGATAGATTCAAGTGCTACATTTGAAGTACTTGGCTCAATATCAATCAATCTACCAAAATAAGGAAATAATTGAAAAATAAAATAATCCACCATCTATCACATATTGATCTAGATGGCTACAGCTGTCAGCTTGTAATGAGTTTTACACCGTATAATATTAAAAACTATAATGCTAACTATGGAGCAGAGGTTAAGCAAAAATTAGATCTGATACTTGAATCTATTAAAAAAGACAAAAAAACATCTGCTTATATACTTATAACAGATTTGAATCTTACCTCTGATGAATCTAGATGGTTAAATAATGAGATTGTAAAACTTAATGAAAATAAATTTGATGTAACTTTAAATCTTTTAGATCACCATGGAAGTGGTGAAGATAGTGCTAACAAATATGATTGGTACTACCTTGACACTTTAAGATGTGCTACAAAAATTACTTATGATTACGTTAAAGAAAATTTTGAGTTTAATGAACCTGAGTGGATGAATAAAATGGTAAATATTGTAAATGCTGTTGATTTATGGAAGATGCAAGAAAAAGAAAATTTTGAATATGGTAAGGTATGTATGCGTCTTGTTACAGAGACAAGAGAGTTAAATCGTGTAATGTTTGGTGAGTATGATAATGCATATAAGCTATCACTACTATTAGAGGCTTCAAAATATATAAATGAAGAAAATGCACCAATAGTTTTAGATGAAAAAATACACTTACTAAAAAAAGATTTTTTCAGAGATGATGAAAATAATACTTTAGATAATTTAGCAACAAAATATATTGTAAAGCTTTTAGGTGAACTCAAAAAAAGTAATACTATATACTATAAAGGATATAGAGGATTTTTAAGTTATGGAGTTGGAAATACCTCAATTATAGGTAATGGCTTTTTGCTAACTTATCCTGAGTATGATTTTATAGTGGATGTAAGTTATCGAGGGACTATGAGTCTTAGAGCTAACAACAAGGTAAATGTATCTCAAATATCTAAAGAATGGGCTGGTGGTGGTGGACATCCAAATGCTGCTGGTGGTAGAATTATAGGGTTTAAAGAGCAATATCGATATGATAAAGTTAAAGCTCAAATTCAAAAACTAATAGATGATAAAGAAGCGGTTGCGGGTGATTTGGAGTATAAGAAGGAAGACTAGTGCTCTTGGCTTAAGCGTATGGAATATTTTTTGAAAAAAATGTTCACGGAAGCTCAAAGTAGAGCCAAGTGTACCCATCTCTCTTTTTCAACTCCAGTGAACATTTTCTGCGAAAATATTCCTTACGTTGGAGAGATGGGCATCATCTATTATTTCTAAAATATCTGTCTATTCCATCAGCCATACCACGTGCCATTCTTTTTCTGTATTTATCATCTACTAATCGTTTAGCTTCAATTGGATGTGTAATAAATCCTACTTCAACTAATACAGCTGGCATTTGAGCACCAACTAATACCCAAAATGGACCCTCTCTAACTCCGCCATCTTTTACACCTCTATAGTACTTATTTAAATTTCCAAGCATCCCTCTTTGTAAATCAATAGCCAGTTTATGAGATGCTACTGTTTTAGCATGATTTAAAAATTTTAAAAAATTTTGTTTTCCATATCTATTCATCTCTGAAATATCTGCTTTATTTTCTTTTGCGGCAACTTTCTCAGCCCTCTTTGAACGAGATGGCGATAAAAAATAACACTCAATTCCATGAACTTTATTTGCATTTTTTTTACTAACTGCATTAGCATGAATACTTATAAACAGATCTGCTGATTTCTTATTTGCAAAAGCTGTTCTTTTGCTTAGTTTGACATACTTATCTCTATCTCTAGTCATATATACTTTATATCCCCGAGCTGTTAAAAAATCTTTTAAATGTTTTGCTATTTTTAAAACAACTATTTTTTCTCTATATTTTTTATGTCCGACAGCACCAGGATCTTTGCCACCATGCCCAGCATCAATAACTATAATTTTATTTTTATTTTTATTTATATCTACAGGAACAAAATTTGTCTTTTTAGTTTTTACAGATTTTGTAACTATCTTAATAGTAATAAAAGTTGCGCTTTTTTTAAATTTGACATTTAATTTTGTAGAATTTTCAATAACAAGGCGAAGGGTGTCTGGCTTGTATTGTGCTATATTTATCCTCTTAACACCATCTTTTCTTAAGCTTTGACTTTTTGTAAGCATTGAGGCGTGAATATCAAAAATATATCTGTATCTTTTCTTTTTATCATCATATAGGGTAAAATAATTTATTTGGTTTTGTCGAAGTTTTTTATCAAATTTTAATACAAGTCTATCATTTTTAAGCCAATATATAC